>JAHWKK010000010.1 GCA_019347945.1 Acidobacteriota bacterium
GCCCGCTCGGGACGACGTCGGTTTGAGTATGGGGTGCGGAGTTTTGCGGGCTCCGGTTTTCATTCCCGCTTCACCGGCGCAACGCGCCGGTCAATTGCTCAGGATGACGAGTGTTTGGATCTCGCGAGATTAAGCATTCGTCCATGATCGTCGCTTCGCGAAAACGCAGCACTCGTCATTATGAGCCGGGCGCAGCGCGGGCGAAGAATCTAGGTGGGGGTGGTTGAAGAGTCAAGAGTGAAGGACGAGGGTCTGCCTTTTTTCACTCTTCACCCTTCACTCTTCACTCTTCTCTTCTTACGCCTGGTTCGAAAAGTCGAATGGAGAGTCGTCGCTGAACGGATCGGAGTCACCCGGCATCGACAGCTTGCTCTCCATCTCCTCCCGTGCGATGTCGGATGTCGACTGAATCCCCTGCATTTTGAGTTTGAACTCGTCCGGATTCGAAGCACGTCTGAGCGCTTCCTCGACCGTGATCAGCCCGTTCTTGTAGAGAACGAAAATCGACTGGTCGAACGTCTGCATACCGTACTGCGAGGTGCCCTGAGAGATGGCGTCCTTGATCAGCTTCGTTTTTTCCTTGTTCTCGATGCAGTCGCGGATGTAGCCGGTCGAGATCATCACCTCGCAGGCGGGAACACGGCCGAGCCCATCGGCGCGCGGAAGAAGACGGAGCGAGACGACTGCCTTCAGGACCGCGGCCAGCTGCAGACGGATCTGTTTCTGCTGGTGGGGCGGAAAGACCGAGATGATCCGGTTGACCGTCTCGGTCGCATCCATCGTGTGAAGCGTCGAGAGAACGAGGTGGCCGGTCTCGGCCGCGGTGAGCGCCGTCTCGATCGTCTCGTAGTCGCGCATCTCGCCGACGAGGATGACGTCGGGATCCTGGCGAAGCGCGGATCGAAGGGCCTGGGCGAACGACTTGGTGTCGACCTCGACCTCTCGCTGGTTGACGATCGACTTCTTGTCGCGGTGGAGAAACTCGATCGGATCTTCGACCGTGATGATGTGCTCGGTACGGTGGGCGTTGATGTAGTCGATCATCGCGGCCAGGGTCGTCGACTTTCCGGAGCCGGTCGTTCCGGTGCAGAGAATGAGGCCGCGACGCTCCTCGCAGATCCTCTCGATGACTTGCGGCAGCATCAGTTCCCTGACCGAGCTGATCTTGACGGGAATGACGCGCAGCACGAGTCCGACCGTGCCGCGCTGCTGAAAGATGTTGCAACGGAAACGCCCGAGACCCGGTACCGAGTAGGCGAAATCGATCTCGTAATTGTTCTTGAATTTCTCTTTCTGGCGCGAGGACATCATGGAGAAGGCCATCGCGATGGTGTCCTCCTGCATGAGGCGTTTGAGCTCGACCAGCGGGATCAGCTCCCCGTCCACACGGATGACCGGATGGGAGCCGACCTTGATGTGAAGGTCGGATGCCCGCCTCTCGGCTGCAATCTTCAATAAGTCGTTTATGTGCACCGGACGTCCTTTCAGATACGCCGTCAACCACTCATCTTAGCAAACCGGGGAGCTATTTGCCCTTTTCGAGCGGTTTTCCCCTGCTTGCTCATGAGCCCGGGCACGGGCCTCTCTCCTCAGGGGATGCGTACCGGACGGACGAAGGTCTGGTCGGTCGAGCGGTTGTCGACGTACGACGCCCACGCGTAGAAGGCTCCCGGCTGCGACGGAATCAGGATCAGGTAAGCGTCCGCCGGAGACGATCCGGGGACGACGTCCGTCAGAAGCCTCCCGACGAAACGCGCTTCCTTCGCCCCGACCGGATAGGTCTTCTGACCGAGCATCTGTCCGCTTTTCGCCAAGACCTGGACGACGACGTGCCCAGGCGTCTCGCTCACGTTGACGATCCCGACATTGGTTCTGAACTCGCTGTTCTCTGTGAGCCCCTGAATGATCGAGCCGCTCGACGGAATCAAATCCTCTTCGCCGAATCCCGGAATGTACTGCCCGAGGGTTCCCGACAGATCGCGGTCATTGAAGGTACGCGCCCAGGCGACCAGAGGAACGTCGGAGATAATCTCGAACGTCCCCGCCGTTCCGGGACGGTCGAAGAGCTCGACCACCGAGTCTTCGAAGAAGATGCTCGTTCCCGCGGGAATGATCAGCGATGCCGGCTCGATCGAAGGCTGTCCGGTGCCCCGGAGTCTGTAGATGATCGTGACGTTGGCGGCGGATCCGTTCCGGTTGGTGAGCGAGAGATTGGATCGGAAGAAGGTCCCGCCCGCTCCCGCGAGAGAGCCGACACCGTCGATCCACTGGAGCGATCGGGCAGACAGAGTGCTCGAGATGTAGGTCGGATCGGAGGTGACGTTGTCGAGCTTCGAAGCGTAGACGAACATCTCCCGGTCCGATTCGACGAGGACGCTGAAAACGTCCAGGCTCCCGGCGCCCGCCTGGTTGGTGATCCGGTTGACCTGAAGCATGGAGTAAGGCTGGACGGTGATCGGAACGGGAGATCCGAGCGCGACGCCTTCCTCGTCGAAGACGCGGAGGGTCGCGGTCATCACGATGTTCTCCAGATTCACGACACCGATGTTCGAGCGGAACGACCTGTTATCGGTCAGTCCGTCGATCCTCGCGGAGGTTCCGTCGCCCTCTTCGAGCAGGACCGCCGGAATGTACTGGCCGGAGGTGCCCGAGAACTGCCCCGGCTGGTTGTAGGTTCGCGTCGTGACGACCGGGACGGGCAGATTCGAGGGGACTTCGATCACGATCGAGCCTCCGGTGTTCGTCGTCGCTCCGAAGCCTTCCTCGAGCACGTCCGAGAACGCAATCGACTCGCCCGGCTCGACTCGCCGGATGATGGCGCCCTCGGCTCCTCCGTCGGCCTGAACCGGTGTCGCGAGGTAGCGAAGACGGACTGAGGTCGGCTGGGTCGAGAGGTTCGTCATCCAGAACGACGTCTTGAAGAAGGAGTTTTGCGCGCCGCGCGTTCGGGCCTGTCCCGGAATGACGCCGCGGATCTCATAGGAGAGGTTGTTGTCGTAAACCGGGACGACGCGGGTGATCGAGTCCGAATCCGCGTTGTTCGCGACGGTGAGAGTCACCTCATAGTCCCCTGGTTCGAGGTAGGTGTGCGAAGGATTCCGTTCCGAGGAGCTCGAACCGTCGCCGAAGTCCCACGACCAGGATGTCGGCTGCCGGATCGATTCGTCTGTGAACTCGACCGGCAAGCCCGACAGAGGCGATCGTGGCGACCACGAGAAATCCGCCTCGGGGCTGAGCACCAGTGGAATGCAGGGACCGGGGATGCCGACCTCGGTGACCGTGATGTCGTCGAGGTAGAAGCCCTCGAACTCGGCACCCGGATCGGTGGTCAGTCTCCACCGGATGCGCACCGTTTCACCTGCGTACGCCGCGAGGTCCGAGGAAAACTCAGTCCATTCCGTCAGTCCGTCGTTTGTCGCCGGGCCGTTGAAGGCCCCCTGGGTCGCCGGATAACCGCATTGGTTGATGGGTGGATTGAGCGTTTCCGAGAGCGACGATGGATAGCCGGATGAGGGCGGCAGGTCACTCCATGATCTGCCTCCGTCGGTGGAGATCTCGACGATGACGCCGTCCCATTGAAACTCGAGGTTGTACCGTGCCCAGTAAGTGATCGTCGGATTGTTGCCGAGCGTAAGTGCCGGCGTGGTGAGCGCCGCACAGGTGAGTGCCGGGTAGTTTCCGCTCTCGCGACCCGCGAAGTAGGATTTCGTTCCGCTATGCGCCTGCCGCGTCGAGACGTGCCAGGGAAATTCGAGGTCGACGAGAGAAGAGGTGTCGCCCGCGTCGTCTGTCCAGTCACCGAATGCCGTCGCCGGACCGGTACTGATTGCGCTGCGACGCCGGATGTTTTTCTCTTCGCGGCCCTCGTGTGGTCCGGTACCGGTGGAGGCCGTATCCTCGGCGCGGACGATGTAGTGGTAGCGGACGCCGGACTCCACAGTCGTATCAATGTAGCTGGTGTCGTTGCGCACGGAAGCGATCGGCTCTTCGCCCGGAGCCGGAACGAAATCGGGATCGGTCGAGCGGTAGATGTTGTAGAAGATCGTTTCGCCCAGAGCGCAGCGTTTGGAGGCCGGTTCCCATTCGAGAAACACCGCGCAATTCGGACTCGCGGGCGTCGCGGACTGCAGACCGTCGAACTCCGGCTCGATGTCACAGCCACTCGTCGAGGTTCCGAGAGCCGTCGCCGACGCCGGCCCCTCTCCGCATCCATCGACGCCTCTCGCGCGATAGAAATACGTCTCGCCCCCCTGCGCTCGCGAGTCGGTGAAAAGGCCCGACGCGGAAGACCCGACGTATTTCCAGTCGTCCGGATCGTCGAGCGGCGCGCGGTAAATCTGCGTCACACTCGATCCGTCGGCAGGCTCGAACCGGAGATCGATTCCCTGAACCGGATTCGACGTCGCAGAGAGACGGGTAGGAGCGAAGGTTACAGCCGTGTCGCACGTTTGATGCGAGACCACGAGCGCGTATCCCTGGCGATCTGAGAGAAAAGTCGAGTTACCGGGCACGCCATGCGCGCGGACACGAACGGTCCAGCTCCCCGCGGAGGGTGCAGTGAACCGGACCTGCTCGACGTTGTTCCTCCGGTCAGCTTCACCTCCCGGTACGCTTTCGCCGGTTGAAGAAAAAACGTTGCCCCGGAACGTCTCGGAACCGTTGGTGACCTCGAGGTCGAGATCATTCACGAGCGCGATGGCCGAGCCGAATGACGCGGGAGGATCCGACCAGACCAGTGTGGCGCGCAGCTCCTCACCCGAACCGACGTTGACGGCGTACTCGTGAGTGACGCCGGTGGAGACGCCGCTGAGGTTGGGGAGATCCCACACGCGCATCTCCCGGGTGTCTCCGGGAAAGAAGACGTTTCCGTCGAGGAAGACGCGCCCCCAGCCGTGGCGAAAATTGCCGAATTCTCCACCGTCGGGGAGCGGGCGGGTTCCATTGAGGAGAATCGCCTTGATCAGAGTCGAAGTCGCGTCCAGCGAGTCGTCGGAACGTGGCGAGCCTGTCGGATAGTAGCCCTGCTCGAGATACTGCCGGACGAGCGCGGAACCGCCGGCCGCGATGGGGCTGGCCATCGACGTTCCGGAAAGCGTGCGGGTCCCGCAGTTGCCGTCGCCGAACGTCGTGTTGCCGCCCGCGGAGACGATCCCCGACCCCGGAGCGAGAAGATCCGGCTTGATTCTCCCGTCACTGGTCGGCCCACGCCCGGAGAACGAAGCGCTGGTAGTCGGATCGGCGCCGGATGTGAGCGCTCCGACCGCGACGATGTTCTTCGAATTGCCGGGAGAGCCGGAGGTTCCGGCGCCAGGCCCGTCGTTTCCAGCCGAGGTGAAAATCGTCATTCCCTCGTGCTCGAAAAGGAAGGTGTCGACGATCCGGTCGGTCACGGTGTAATCGCCGGTGGTGGCGCCGCCGAACGAGTCCGTGTGGGTTTTCGCCCCGGCCCTGAGAGCCTGCAGAAACGTGTTGAAGAGGTCTCCTGCGCCGCTCAGGCAGCCATCCGACGAGCCGACATCCTGAAAGAGGAGTTGAGCGTTCGGAGCCATGCCGTCTCCGGGATCGATCCCGGGCGATGTGGATGTCGACGGAGTGGCCAGATTGTCTCCGACTGCCGAGGAAGCCGTGTGAGTGCCGTGGAATCCCGTCGGGCTACTCCCTCCGGGGCATGTCTCGTTGTCGTCGTAGGGATCGGCGCCGCGCTGCACCCAGTAACCGATGACCTTCCGGTCGGCGAAGATGCTGCCGAGCTCGGGTTGATCGGTCAGATCGGCCGAGGTGACGGCTTCGACGCCGTTCAAAAATCGGAAGAAACATGCGTCGACGTCGGCGCCGCTGTCGGCGACGGCGACGATCTGTCCGGTCCCGGTGAGACCACGATTGAAGAACGTTCGCTGAGAGGGGCTCGTGCCGTTGCCCTGAATGACGCTCGACGCGCGCTCATTCTCGAAGCGGAGCTCGAGAACCGGCTCCAGCCACGCCACGCCGGTCACGCCGGCCGTTTCGATGACGAACTGGTCGCGCTGTTCGGGCCAGACAGAGACCACGAGACGGGGAACCGCACCGTCATCGATTCGCGTGACGCTCCACGCGCGACCGGACTTTTCGATCGTCCGGGCGATCCGCTCGAGATTCTCCCCGCGGAAGGGAACGACGATCACCTCATGCCGGGGGTCGTCGGATCCGGGCCAGAGAGAGCGATGCACCTTCCAGCCGGATTGATACGGCTCGACCCATCGAACTCCGGCATGGCTCGCGATCCGGAAGGTCCCGGCGGGAACGCGAATCTGCCATGCGCCGTCCGGGACGTATCCGACGAACTCGACTCCGGCGCTCTCCAGCTCGTCTTTCCACTCATCGAAGGGGCCCGGGTGGAACTGGAGGAGCGCAAACCGATCGTCTGTTCGCTCCATTGACTCGATTCCCGCGGTGTCGACTCGTTCGATCAGAGGATCGAACGGTCCCGCATGAATGTGAATCGGGCGCCGGTCCGCCGTTGCCTCGGCGGCTCCATCGATCCGGACGATCTTCGGACCGGACGCGAACAACGCGGGTCCGCCGACGATCAATGAGACGAGGATTGCACCGATTGTCCTGCGCATTTCGTGAACCTTCCCGGGTAAGGGGTGGACGACCGCTGCGATAAGCTATCGGACGCAGCGCTCAACTTCTGGAAACCATGATACATGGAGACTCGATGTCCGAACTGGAAACACTGAACGTCGTCGAACGCGAAGGTGTCGTCACGATCGAATTGCAGCGTCCGGAGGTCCACAACGCGTTCAACGACACTCTCATTCGCGAGATGCTGGAGCTCTTCGACGGTTTCGATGGCCGCGACGATCTGAGAGCCGTGGTGCTCAGGGGGAGTGGAAAGAACTTCTGTGCGGGCGCCGATCTCAACTGGATGGCGAGCATGGTCGATTACGACCGGAGTCAGAACATCAGGGACTCGGCTGGTCTGGCGAAGATGTTCGCATCGATCAACGAGAGTCCGATCCCGGTGATCGGACGCGTACACGGCGCTGCGATCGGCGGCGGCGTCGGGCTCGTAGCGGTATGTGATGTGGTCATCGCGGAAAAGGGAGCGAAGTTCGGACTCTCCGAGGTGAAGCTCGGGATCCTGCCCGCGGTCATCTCGCCGTACGTCATTCGAAAAATCGGAGAGACACACGCGAGGGCGCTCTTTCTCACCGGCGAGCGGTTCGATTCCGAACGGGCGCTCCGAATCGGACTCGTCCATACGATCGTCGAGGGCGACGAGAATCTGGACCAGGCCGTCGAGGATACGGTTGCGAATCTCCGCACTTCCGGGCCCCAGGCGGTTCGTGAGTGCAAGCGGCTGATCGAGCACGTGGCCCACAGTGAGCTCGCCGAAGCAATCCCCTACACAATCGAAGCGATCGCCGACCGCCGCACCTCGGAGGAGGGACAGGCCGGTATGAAGGCCTTTCTCAAGAAGGAAAAAGCCCCGTGGGCAGTCTGACCATCGATCGCATCCTCGTAGCGAACCGGGGAGAGATCGCCGCGCGAATCGCCAGGACCGCTCGCGAGATGGGCATTCACACCATTCTGGCGCGCGCGGAGGACGACCTCGAGCCGGTCGTCGCGCGCACCTTCGACGAGACCACCTCGCTCGGAGCCGGAACCGTCGGCGAAACGTACCTCTCCGTCGACCGAATCATCGATGCGGCCCGCCGAACCGATGCGAAGGCGATCCATCCCGGGTACGGCTTCCTGTCCGAAAGACCCGAGCTTGCCGCGGCTTGCGAGGAGAGTGGCATCGTGTTCATCGGTCCCTCCGCGGAGACCATCGAGAAGATGGGATCGAAAACCGAGGCGCGAAAGCTGGTTTCCGCCCTCGGTGTGCCCGTCGTTCCCGGTTACGACGGAGAGGATCAGAGTGACGCGACTCTGATCGGGGAGGCCGGGCGAATCGGGTTCCCCATTCTGGTCAAGGCGAGCGCCGGCGGCGGTGGGAAAGGGATGAAGCGGGTCGAAGAACCGGCGGCGCTGCCGGCAGCGATCGAATCGGCCCGGCGCGAAGCCTCCCGCGCTTTCGGAGACGACCGCCTTCTGATCGAGCGCTGGCTCGACAAGCCCCGACACGTCGAAGTTCAGATCCTCGGCGACGGTGAGGACGTCATCCATCTCTACGAGCGCGACTGCTCGGTCCAGCGGCGGCATCAGAAGATCATCGAAGAGAGTCCCGCTCCCTCGCTCTCGAAAGATCTGCGCGAGACGATGACCGACGCGGCCGTGCGAGCGGCCCGCGGGATCGGATACAAAAACGCCGGAACGATCGAGCTCATCATGAGCGGCGGCGAATTCTATTTTCTCGAGATGAACACGCGTCTCCAGGTGGAGCACCCGGTCACCGAGCTCGTGACGGGCGTCGATCTGGTGCGCGCGCAGATCGAGATCGCGGGCGGGAGCGCGCTCCCATGGTCGCAGGACGCGATCGAGCCGCGTGGTCATGCGATCGAAGCGCGCGTTTACGCAGAAGATCCGGATCAGGGCTATCTGCCCCAGACCGGGAGGATCGTGGCGTGGCGGGAGCCTTCGGGTCCGGGCATCCGAGTCGACGGCGGTGTCGGAGCCGGGAGCGAGATCGGGGTCCGGTACGATCCGATGCTCGCCAAGATCATCGGATTCGCAGAGTCGAGAGCCGAAGCGATCGCGCGGTTGCGCCGCGCCCTGGCGGAGCTCGTGGTCCTCGGTGTGCGGACCAACATCGGTCATCTTCGAAGGATCCTCGATCACCCGGGCTTCCGGGAGGCCAGGCACGACACCGGGTTTCTCGAGCGACACGAAATCGATCTGATGAAGAAGGACGTCGGGGGACTTTTCGCGATTGCCGCGATGGTTGCCCGGCAGAGAAGCGAATCGTCGGCGGATTCAGCCGATCCGGCCCGCCGACTGCAGGATGTATGGGATACGGCCGGGAACTGGGGAAAGTGACCCCACCCGGAGGGGGGAGAGCAAATGAGTATTGACGAGGATCTGGAGCTCGAGGAAGGAATGACCCAGATGGTGCTCGACCAGGGGGTCGCGTTGCAGGCCGTGATCAATCTTCTGGTCGAAAAAGGAGTGCTGAGCGAAGCAGAGCTCGCGGCAGCCGTCGATCAATTGATCGAAGACCCGGAATTCGAGCAAACCGAGCAACATTGAGAGGGCGTCATGTCCGAAGAGCGAGCTGATCCATTCGCCAGCATCAGGGACGCCGCCGAGCGATACCGCCGGGGCGAGATGGTGATCATCGTCGACGACGAGGACCGGGAGAACGAGGGGGACCTCTGTCTGGCGGCCGAGAGGGTGACGCCCGAGGCGATCAACTTCATGGCGAAGTACGGGCGCGGGCTGATCTGTCTCGCGCTGACCGAGGAGCGGTGCGAGGAGCTGGGCCTCCCCCTGATGGTCGAGCGGAACACGTCGAACTTCGGTACGGCGTTCACTGTGTCGATCGAAGCCCGGGGAAGGGTGACCACCGGCATCTCGGCAAGGGATCGGGCAGAGACGATTCGAACGGCAATCGATCCCGAGACGAAGCCCGCTGACCTCGTGAGGCCTGGTCACGTCTTTCCGCTTCGCGCCAGAAAAGGTGGTGTGCTGAAGCGAGCCGGGCAGACCGAAGCGTCGGTCGACCTCGCCGCGATCGCTGGCGTTACCCCGGCCGCGGTCATCTGCGAGATCATGAAGGACGACGGAACGATGGCCCGGCTTCCCGACCTTCGTGAGTACGCGGTCGAGCACGGGCTCGTGATCGTTTCCGTGGCCGAGATCATCCGATACCGGATGCAGATGGAGAAGCACGTCTACCGAGTCGCATCTCCGAAGCTGCCGACTCCTTATGGCGAGTTCCGAGTCATCGCGTACCGCAGCGACATCACGGGCGAAGAGCACGTCGCGCTGACGATGGGCGAGATCTCGGAGGAGGACGAGGTTCTCGTCCGGGTTCACTCTGCGTGTCTGACCGGAGATGTTTTTGGATCGGATCGATGCGATTGTGGCGACCAGCTGGAGAAGGCGCTCGAGCTGGTGGCCACCGAAGGAAAAGGCGTGATCCTCTATCTTCTCCAGGAGGGCCGTGGCATCGGCCTGCTGAACAAGCTCAAGGCTTACCAGCTCCAGGACGAAGGGGACGACACGGTCGAGGCGAACCAGAAACTCGGTTACGCTCCGGACATTCGCGATTACGGAACCGGAAGCCAGATTCTTCGCGATCTGGGTGTCCGGAAGATGCGTCTGCTGACCAACAACCCGGCGAAATATGTGGCGATCGAAGGCTATGGTCTGGAGATCGTCGAGCGGATTCCGCTCGAGATCGTTCCGTCGGAAGGAACACGTAAATACCTGGAAACGAAAAAGAAAAAGCTGGGACACATGCTGGAGCTCGTTTGAAAACGGGGAAAGCGCAGGAGAAGATCGTCGTTCTGGTCGTCAGGCGGCAGAGATGACCCACACCGGACCCATTCTCGAAGGCAGGGGAGCGACCGACTACGAGCGATACATTCGCACGGAGGAATTGCTCGAGCTGCAGAAGAGTCCCGAGGATCTGATCAATCCGGACGAGATGCTTTTCCAGACCACGCATCAGGCGGCCGAGCTGTGGCTCCGTCTGGTCGACTACGAGATCGAGCGGGCAAGGGCGATGATCAGCGAGAGGCAGATTCACCAGGCGGCGGATCTTCTGACGAGAGAAGCATGGATCCTCGATCTGCTGAGAAAGCAGATCGAGATTCTGGAGACGATGGCGCCGGCCGACTATCACGTGATCAGGACCTCGTCGCTCGGCAGGGGAAGCGGTCAGGAGTCACCGGGGTTTGGTCGATTGCTCGACGTCGGAGAGCGGGTCTGGCCCCAGGTGGAAGCTCTGCTGGAGTCGCGAGGCGTCCGGCCGATCGATGTCGAGCGCGAGCCGGCGGTCCACTACGACCTCCACCGGCTGATTCAGGCGCTGCTCCAGTACGACGAAAATTTCATGAAATGGCGGTACACACACATGAAGCTCGCGATGCGGGTGATCGGGTCGCGGGTCGTGTCTCTGAAGAATGTGCCCGTGAGTCAACTCGAAAATGGGACCAGGGAGCCGTTGTTTCCCGCGTTGTGGGAGATGATCAGTGACCTCACTGAAGAGATCAGGCCCGTTTATTGATTCCGTGAACGGGCGGTGGCGAACGAATTGCTGAACATCATGGAAGGGGTAAGATGAGACAGATGGACTGTCAGGCTTCGGAAAACGATCTTGACCCGGCAAACCATGGGTCGTTAGACTCGCGAGCCGACTCATCAGAGCCGCTGAGGCGACCTTCGGTTCCGGCTCGGGCCGGCAGGTGCGGCAAGCAAACAATGGAGAATATTTCGATGAAGCGATCACTGTGCCTGATCACTGTCGTCGCGCTTTCGTTCGCGACGATGGCGTGCAACCAGGTGCGCGCGCGGAGCACGATTCAGGATGCCAACAGGTTCTACATGGAAGGCAACTACGGCGAGTCGCTCGAGCTGTACAAGCGGGCACAGCAGCTCGAGAACTTCGATGAGCTGGACCGGATGATCGGTTACAGCCATCTCGGCCTGTTCAAGGCGGGCGATCCCTCCACGGGAGTGCATGCGAGGCAGGCGGCGGCCTATCTGAATCGCTATCTGGAAGAGGCCGACGATCCTGCTGCAGAGGAAGTGCTGATCAATCTCCTTTTGAACTCCGACCAGACTGACCTGGCGATCCAACGGCTCGAACGATCGCTCGAAGACGACCCGGACGACGTCCTGGTGATGAAGTCGATCGCGAATCTGCTCGCGACAAAGGGAGAGGCTCGGGACGCGTTGGTCTGGTACCAGCGAGTCATCGACACCGAGCCGACCAAGGAGAATTTTTACACCCTCGGTGTAATCCTCTATGAGATGGTGTCCAAAGGGCTGGCGTCGTCCCGTGAAGAGGCGCTCGAGTTCATCGAGAGGGGGAAGGACAATCTGGGCCAGGCTCTCGAGCGCGATCCCGAGTATTTCGACGCGCTCGTTTTCACGAACCTGCTGTATCGTGAGGAGGCCGTCCTGACGGACGACTTCGAAGAGAAAACGGCTCTGATCAACCAAGCCGACGAATACCGGCAGCGCGCAATCGCGATTGCACGGAAGAGAGCCGCCGAAGCCGAGGCGGAAGCCGCAACAACGCCGTCAGAATAACGGAGAGAGCGATGTTCGAGACCACAGCTGTCGAATCGCGCAAAAGGCCGATGGACAAACGCCGGGCAATGCTGCTTCCGATCTCGATCGGACTGCACGCCGCGGCGCTGATCGCCGTCGTTTTCATGACGATCTGGGCGGTACAATTTCCCACCAACTCACCGCCGCAGGTCGTTCAGTACTCGGTGGCAGCAGCCCCACCGCCGCCACCGCCTCCACCCCCACCGCCGCCGCCACCGAAGGCGGTGGTCCAGACCACCACCCCGGTCGAGGTCGTCCAGTCCACGCCCGACGTCGCTCCGACCGTGATTCCGGACGAAATTCCGGACCTGCCGGAGCCCGCGCAGGTTGAAACAGGGGTCGAGGGAGGCGTCGAGGGCGGCGTCGAAGGTGGTGTCGTCGGAGGCGTCCTCGGTGGAGTGATCGGTGGAGTGGTTGCCGACACCGGCCCGGTTCGAGTGGGCGGCGATGTCAAGGCTCCCGAGGTCATCCGAAGAGTCGAGCCGGAATATACCGAGGTGGCGCGTCGAGCGCGCGTCTCCGGAATCGTCATCGTCGAAGCCGTGATCGACCGGAAGGGCAACGTCACTGACGTCAAGGTTCTGAAGCCGCTCTCATTCGGACTCGACCAGTCGGCGGTTGATGCTGTGAAGAGATGGAAATTCAGACCGGGAACGCTCAATGGGCAGCCGGTCGATGTCATCTTCAGTTTGACCGTCAACTTCAGGCTGAACTGACGACCAAGAGAAGAAAAGACAAATCCCGTAAGGGCTAGGAGGATACGTAATGGCTGGTTTTTCACCAATGGAAATCTGGGAGACGATGACGATCATCGTCAAGTCGACCTTCATCCTGATGGTTCTGATGTCCCTGTACTCGATCTGGGTGATGATCGACCGGTTCATCCTGTTTACCCAGGCAAAGAACCAGTCGCTCAAGCTGCTCGGTTCGCTCTCGAACGTGCTGAGTCGCGGCGCGTACCAGGAAGCGATCGACGTCACCAAGAAGTACAAGAAGAGCCACCTCGCAAAGGTCATCGCGGCGGGTCTTCTCGAGTTCGAGGCGGGACGGCGAGACAAGAGAATCACCGATCACGAGATCACAGTGGAAGCGGCTCGCCAGGGTATGGACCGGACCGCGATGATCACGGTTGCCGAGCTGAAGGAGAATCTCGGCGGGCTCGCGACCATCGGCGCGACGGCGCCTTTCGTCGGTCTTTTCGGTACGGTCGTCGGAATCATCAACGCCTTCGAAGCCATCGGTCAGGGCGCGGGCCTCAACGAGATCTCGGTCGGCATCGCCGAGGCGCTGATCTCCACCGCCGTCGGACTGTTCGTCGCAATCCCGGCCGTCTGGGCTTACAACTACTTCCAGAACCGCGTCGACCGCTTCACCGTCGAGATGTCGAATTCAGGCTCCGAGATGTCGATCTATTTCATCAAGGAAGCAGAATCCGGGGGTATGAGTGAGTCACGGGCAACCTAAACAAAACAAGCTCGTCGAGCTGGCGTCGAGTCCGATGACGTCGCAAATCAACGTCACGCCGTTCGTCGACGTCTGTCTGGTGCTGCTGATCATCTTCATGGTCGTCACGCCGATGGTCGAGGCCTCCACCAACATCACGCTTCCGACTACGGAATCGCCCGAGAAAACGGAAGAAGAGGGTCAGATCGTCATCTCGGTCAAGGATGGGATTGCGTACTTTAGTGGCAACGCGGTGCGGGAAGAGGATCTCGTCAGAGCGCTCGAAGAAAAATTCGAGGAGAACCCGGGAACTCAGATCGCGGTCAAAGGCGACAAGTTCGGCAAGTATGGTGACGTGATGGCGGTTCTTCGAGCCGCCCGGGAGGTCGGATTCGAGAGGATCGGACTTGTCACCGAGCCCGAGGATCGTGCCGCCGCAATGCGTCGCATCACCGAGGAAGAAGCTGGTGTCCAGTAAACCCATGATTCGGAAAGGAGCAGATCGATGCAGGTAAGTGGTGGTACCGGCGGATCGATGTCGGAGATCAATGTGACGCCGATGGTCGACGTCATCCTCGTGCTGCTCATTATCTTCATGGTGATGGTTCCCGTCGTTCAGATGGGCTATCTGGTGAGGGTTCCACCGAAGCCGGAAGAAGGCGTCACCGTGGTCCCCGACCCGACTCAGATCATCCTGCGATACGACAAGGACGGAAACGCGTTCATCAACAAACAGCAGGTTCCGCTCGCCGAGTTTGGCCCCAGGCTGGAGCAGACGCTGAAAGGAAACACAGGGAAGATGGTGTTTTTCGCCGGCGATCCGGAAGCCAACTACGACGAGACGGTCGATTTCCTCGACACGGCACGCGCGGCAGGAGCCGAGAACATCGGCATCATCGTCGAGGACATCTGGCAACCGAGCGAAACGATGCGGGAGCTGGCGAGGGAGTAGTCCGGTTCGTCATCGCGTTGAACTGAATGGGCACGCGTTCCACCGCGTGCCTTTTTTCTGAACGCATTCGTCCACTCCCTGAAGAACGGAGGAATCCTTGAAAACCGCAGAGCGAAAAGAAGTCGTCATTCTCGACGGCGCCCGAACCGCGATGGCGGAGTACGGCGGCCATTTCACCGAAATCACCGCTCTCGACCTCGGCGCTCACGCCGCCTCGGCTGCCATGAAGCGAAGCGGAGTCGAGCCCTCGGAGATCGATCACGTCATCGTCGGCAATGCGCTGCAGACCTCCGGCGATGCGATCTACGGAGCACGCCACGTGGGCCTAAAGGCAGGCGTGCCGAAGGAAGTTCCGGCTCTGACCGTCAATCGTCTCTGCGGCAGCGGCATCCAGTCGATCGTCTCGGCCACCGAGCAGATCCTGCTCGATGAGGCCGAAACCGTGCTCGCGGGCGGAATGGAGAACATGTCGCAGGCTCCGCACGTCATCCGCGGCGCCCGCACCGGATTCCGACTGGGCCAGGGACAGCTCGAAGATTCGTTGATGGTCGCCCTGCTCGACACCTACTGCGGCTTCTACATGGCGCAAACCTCGGACAACCTCTCGCGAAAGTACGAGATCTCGCGGGAAGCCCAGGACGAGTACGCCATCCGCAGCCAGGAGCGCGCTGCCGAAGCTGCGAAGGCCGGAAAGTTCGACGAGGAGATCGAGCCGATCGAAGTCGGCAGGAAGAAAACCGTCGTCGACAAGGACGACCACATGCGTCCGGATACGACCTTGGAGGGCCTCCGGAAGCTCAAGCCGGCGTTTTCCCAGGACGGTTTCGTCACCGCCGGAAACGCCAGCGGTATCGTCGACGGTGCTGCGATGGTCGTGGTGACGACGGGGGATGGTGCGAGGGCGGCCGGAAAGAAACCGCTCGGCCGGATCGTCTCATGGGGGATCGCCGGCTGCGATCCCGCGATCATGGGGATCGGACCAGTGCCCGCGATCGGAAGCGCGCTCGACCGCGCGGGAATGAAGCTCGACGAGATCGATCTGATCGAGATCAATGAGGCCTTCGCCGGCCAGATCCTCGCCGTCGTCAAAGAGCTCGGCATCGACGAAGAGAAACTCAACGTCAACGGCGGCGCGATTGCGCTGGGGCATCCGCTGGGGGCGACCGGGACCCGGCTCGTCTATACGCTTCTCAAGGAGCTTCGCAGAGCTGGTAAGCAGTACGGCCTGGCCTCCGCCTGCATCGGCGGTGGGCAGGGAATCGCGATGGTGGTCGAAGCCGTGTAGCAGCGTGAGAATCGTAAGCCGCCGAAAGGCGGCGCCAGAGCGCACCCCCGGCTTTCAGCCGGGGCACACAACCGCGACGCCTCTCAATGCCCGAGCCCCTTTCAACGGACGACAGAATCCGGTCTCTACCCGAAACAGTGTGACGGAGCAGTCAAAGCCTGGCCGGCCGACGAACCCACCGAGCTTCCGGGACGTCTTTATGAGTGAGAAGCGTCGAGACGACGATGAGACGACCGATCCTCCTAGCGGTAGGTATACTCCTTCTGGTCGCAGCGACCGGCCAATCGGTTCTGCCTGAGCGCCCGGTCACGCTCTGCAGTGTAGTTGCCGGTTTTTCTGGTCGACTGTTCGAGTCTCTGATCGTCTCGGCGCTTCCCCTTTCCGGTTCATCCGACGGAGTCCGCACCGATGTGGAGCTCGTTCTCGCGGAGCAGATCCCGTCGCCGGAGGAGGTAAGCGAAACACCCACCGCGGCCGTACCCACTCCCGAGCTCGCCCGGCTGTCCCTGACCCCATCCACCGAACCACTCGGGGGCTTCAGCGCCGTATGGTTGAATGGCCGCGCCATCGACGAGCTCACTTCCCTCGCAGCGAAAGCCTCGGTGCACCGGATCAAAGTCCATCGTGCGAACCAGCTCCCAGCGGTCGCATCGGTCGAGTCGCCAACCTGCACCGGTTGACCCGGGCGGGCTCAACGACCAGGACTGCCGCGACGAAGAGCGATGTCGTGGCGTGGCCGGATCAGGCAGTTTCAATCAGACCGCGAGGGCCAGGGCGATGAGAGCGCCCAGAAGAAGGAGCGACCCGGCTGCCGAACCGCAGCCACCCGACCGGTGGAGCGGCTTCCATTGGTGTTGCTGTTTCCAACTGTCGTCTCCGCGAGCGTAGGCGAGGAACACCTGGATCAGCTCCTCCTCGGACAGACTCTTTCCGGTCGCCTCGAAGTGCCGGGAATCGTCGAGCTCCTTGTATTCGAGTTGATACCCCTCTTCACGAGAGCCCGCGGTTTGCAGGAAAAAATGATCGGACCGCGCAAGAACGACAAACGAGTCGACGCCTCCGGGAAGAGATCTGATCGCGTTCACGATCTGATCGGAGGTCGGCTCGGAGAGATCGGGTCCTGTCCCTGTTGAAAGCTTCAAATGTCGCCTCGCGACGAAGCAGCTCCTCAGACGGCTGCCCGCGACGGATGATTGTACCGGTCGGGTCGTGCTTCCAGGAGCATGGCGTTCCTCCTGCCCGCCGGACTTTCATGGGCGCCGCGTCGATGCCACGAATCCGCGTGGCTTCTCGGAGGTGTCAATCAGCGGCTGGGCGCTTTCCCCAGGCCGAGAGCCACAGCCAGCCGGTCGAAGTCGTCGAGCGTGAGCGATTCGGCCCGGGCGGCCGGCTCGATTCCCGCGTCTCCGAGGGCGCTCTCGATCGCCTGGCGCGACGGCCCCTCGAATCCCGCCAGGATGTTGTTGATAAGCGTCTTTCTTCGCATCCGGAAAGCTGCGGAGATCAGCTCCTCGAGTGCATCTGCAGGAGTCATCAGGTCGGGCTCCGCACGCTCGAATCGAACAACCGCGCTTCTCACCTTCGGCTGGGGACGGAACGCCCCCGGTCCGAGCTCGAGGACGAGCTCGCAGTCCGCGTGAATCTTCGTCGCGACGGTCAGGTACCCGTAGCTCTTGCGGCCAGGGGGGGAGACGTAGCGTTCGGCCACGTCCTTCTGAACCATGAAGGCAGCGCTGAGAAAACCGGGGTGGCGAACGATCCGCGCGATGATCGGGTTGGCGACGTTGTAAGGGAGGTTTCCGAAGGCGTGGAACGCTCCCGGCGGGAGCGGTGCCTCGACGGCGTCGGCCTCGACGACCTCGAGATCCCGCCCCTCGAACTTCGAGCGAAGCCAGGCCACCAGATCCGGATCGATCTCGAGAGCCGTGACGGACAAGCCTCGATCGAGCAGCGCTTCCGTCAGAGCACCCTTTCCAGGTCCGATCTCGAGCACGACCGCCCGCGGCTCGGGATCGATCGCATGGGCGATACGGTCTATCGCCCGCCGATCCTGGAGAAAATTCTGCCCCCAACGTTTCTGTGGCGTGTGATTCGATGGCCCGTTCACTGCGTTAAAGTAACTCAGGAAGCTTCAAAACAGGTGGAAAGCGGAGGAGGAATGGTCGAACAACTCGACGAGCAGACGATGAATGAGCGGTTGGCCGCTGCCCATGAGCGGATCGTCGCTCTCAGGAGGGAGATCTCTCGGGCGATCGTGGGCCAGGAGCGCCTGATCGATCGGCTTCTCGTGGCACTGCTGGTTCGCGGCCACGTGCTGCTCGAGGGGGTCCCGGGACTGGCCAAAACCCTGCTGGCGAAGGTTCTAGCATCGTCGGTCGAAGGGACGTTCAAGAGGATCCAGTTCACCCCGGACCTTCTGCCGGCCGATCTCACAGGAACCCTGATCTTCGACCCCGCGCGCGGCATCTTCACGCCGCGATTGGGGCCGATCTTCGCCAACATCGTTCTGGCCGACGAGATCAACCGGGCCCCGGCGAAGGTTCAGAGCGGTTTGCTCGAAGCGATGCAGGAGCGACAGGTGACCATCGGAGACGCCACATGGGCACTTCCCGATCCTTTTCTGGTCATCGCGACCCAGAACCCGATCGAACAGGAGGGGACGTACGTGCTTCCGGAAGCGCAGGTCGACCGCTTTCTGATGAAGGTAATGGTCGATTATCCGGAGCGGGAGCAGGAGGAGAAGATGCTGGCGATGTACCTCGATCCAGCGAGCATGGAGATCGACATCCGGAAGATCCTGAACCTCGACGATCTCGAAGCTCTCATGGCGATGGTCTCGCGAGTGCACGTCGACGAGCGGATCATCCGATACATCGTCGCCATCGTGTCCGCCACCAGGGACCCGCGGGAGGGACGGATTGTCCGGCTGCGGGAAAAGATCGAGTTCGGTGCTTCTCCACGCGCCTCGATCGCGCTGGCACACGCGGCGAAAGGGTTCGCATTCCTCCAGGGGAGAGGGTATGTGGTTCCGGAGGACGTCAAGGACGTCGCGCCGGATGTGATCCGGCATCGGTTGATTCCAACCTACGAAGCGGTTGCCGAGCGAATGACTCCCGACATGATGATCCGGGAGATTCTGGGGGCCGTACCGGTACCGTGAAGCGATTTCTGGATTGGTTTCGGAGAGAGTCGCCCGCGCCGCGCGAAGATGCGGACGCAAGACGTCTGCGCCATCTGGAGCTGACGACTGCAAAGCTGATCAGGGAAGGTTTCACCGGTCAGTTTCATGCGGCATTTCACGGACGCGGCATCGAGTTCCATCAGTTGAGGCACTATCAGCCGGGTGATGACATTCGAACGATCGACTGGAACGTGACGGCACGGAGCGGAGTACCCCATGTCAAGGAGTTCATCGAGGAGCGGGATCTGACCATCATGATCTGTCTCGACACTTCAGGCTCGATGGGATTCGGTTCGGTCGACCGACGGAAGATCGACGTCGCGGTCGAGCTGGTGTCGGTGTTCGCCTTCGCCGCGAATCACAGCCGCGACCGGGTCGGTCTGGTCACGTTCGGTGACGAGATCCGCGCCCATCTTCGTCCGGGCCGCTCGACGCAGCACGTCCAGCGATTGGTGCGTGACGCGTTCGGCGCCGGATCGCGGTGTCATGGAGGATCCGACTATGCCGTACTGGCCGAGTTTCTCGCAGCAACGCTGAAGCGCCAGTCGATCATCATCCTCCTGACGGATCTCCTCGGAGGAAGCGAACCGGCGCTCCGCCCGGTCGCCTTCCGGCACGATCTGATCATCACGAGGATTCTCGATCCTCGCGAGCGCGCTTTTCCGTCGCGTGGTATCGCGGAGCTCGAGGATGCCGAAACCGGGGAGCGCATCGCCGTCGATCTCGGCAGAGCGGGCACCTCGCAGCTGTTCGCCCAGGTGGAGCGCTCGCTCGAACGGGAGGCAATCCGGTCCGCAACCGACGTCCTCAATCTGTCGACCGTCCGTCCCTTCGATCGGGATCTGATTCGTTTCTTCGAGAGCAGGATCGCCAGATCCTCGAGGAGGATCGCATCCTGAGAAATCTGATCCTGTTCCTCCTCGTGATCGGCCTGGCGGCGGCGGCTGCTGCTGCTCCGACCGTGGGAGAGCCGTTTGCGATCGATTATCCGATCGAGCCGGGCGCCCGTCTCCTGCCGGCGCCGGGGCAGAGCCCGGACTGGGAGGTCATCTCGCAAGACGGCAGCCACATGGTTCTGCGAGCCTTCCGTCCCGGAGATCTCGAACTTCGATTCGAGATTGTCGACCGTTTCGGACGCGCTCGAAGCCTGGTCATTCCGCAGACGATTCAATCGGTCCTCGCCGAAGGTGAGACCGACCCGGCTCCGCTGTCCGGCCCGGTGCCGCCCCGCATACAACCGATTGGCTGGATCCTCCCGGCCGTCGCGACGCTCGCTGCTCTGCTTCTCTGGTTTCCTCTGCTGCGCGTCCGAAGAGGCGTCGCAAAGGAAGGCTCCCGGATCCGACGCCGGACGTTTCGTGAGGAGCTCGAGCGCATCCGGGCACTGGACCAGAACGCGGATCGATATTCGGAGCTCGCGAACGCGCTTCGGGCTTTACTGTCCGAGCTCGACGGAAATCTCGGATTGGAGCTCACCTCGGCCGAGGTGATCGCGCAGACCACGCTCCGGATGTCCCGTCGTTACGGCCACGCGCTCGCCGTTGTTCTCCGGTTTGGCGACAGGGAGAAGTTTTCAGGCTGGGGAGCTGATCCGGGCAGGTTCGACGAAGTTTTCATGCTCGCCGAACAATTCGCGTCGCTCGAACCGCGCGAGGTGGCCGCATGAGCACCCAGTGGGCTGATCCGCTCTGGTTCGGGGTCGTGCTGTTGCTGGTTCTGCGAGTGTGGCTGGCGATCGGGGACACGCGCCGGGGTCGCTTCGCATTCCGCTTCTCATCGCTGCAGCTCGTCGACACCGCGCGAGCGAAAGCAGGACCGACTCGATGGATCCCTTTCACGCTCGAGCTCGCGGGCTTGATCCTCGTGATCATCGCACTGGCCAGACCCCAATGGGTCGAGACGTCGGAGAACCAGCGGGAGGGAATCGACATCGCGATTGTCCTCGATGCATCCGGCAGTATGGCGGCGGAGGACTTCCGCCCCGACAACCGATTCGCCGTCGCCCGGCGCCTCGTGTCGGAGTTCATCGACCAGCGCACCGATGACCGTATCGGGATCGTCACGTTCGGTTCCAGAGCGGCCACACGAGCGCCCGTCTCGTTCGATCGCGACATCGCGAGAATGAGCCTGGCGGCAGCACAGATCGGCGAGAACGGGGACGGTACGGCGATCGGCCAGGCGGTCGCGACGGCCGTGAATCGACTCAGACCCTCGAAAACCGAGTCACGCGTCATCATTCTCCTGACCGATGGCGTGAACAACTCCGGCACGGTCGATCCCAACACCGCTGCGGAGCTCGCCGCCGCGCTGGGAATCCGCGTCTATACGATCGGGGTGGGGAGTCTCGGACCCGTGCCGGTTCCGGTGAGATTCCAGGATCCCTTCACTAATCAGATTCGAACGCGCTATCAGTACATCCGGGCGGATCTCGACGAGGAAATACTGAAGCGTATGGCGGAAGTCACGGGAGGACACTACTTCCGTGCCACGGATTCGGAGGCGCTCGAGGCGGTGCTCGATCGGATTGACGAGCTCGAACGCTCCGAGCTCGAAGCTCCGGAACATTACCGGGTCGAGGATCGCTATTTCCGGCCGCTCACCTGGGGCCTTGCTCTCCTTTTCATTTCAGCACTCAGCGGGAACACACTATGGATCCGGATACCCAGCTGACCTTTGCCAGACCGGAGCTTCTGGCTCTGATTCCGCTCGCGCTCGTCCTCGGGATCGTCGGGTACTGGATGGAGCAGCAGAGACGCCGGCGGGCGAACCGGTTTCAGTCGGAGCGCCTTCGTGGTGTCGGTCTTCCGGCGCGCGCAGCGGCGCCCTGGCTCTGGAGTCTCGCCGTCGTTTCCGCGCTCGTAGCGATAGCCGGGCCGAGATACGGAATGGTCGAGATGCCGACGATGACGTCGACTCAGTCGACGGTGATCGTTCTGGATGTTTCGAACAGCATGCTGGTCGAAGACGTCGGTGCCCCGCGACTGTCAGTCGCAAAAGCGATCATGAACGAGGTTCTCAATCGCATCGGAGGGCGCGTCGGGCTGGTCGTTTTCGAGGGGAGCGCCGAGACCCTCGCACCGATCACGGACGATCATGCTGCGGTCCGCCTCATGCTCGAGTCGATCGGCACCGGGGAGCTGGTCACATCGGGGTCGAGCATCGGGCTCGCGCTCACCACCGCGCTCGACCTCTTCGAGCGCGCCGGGACGGATTCCGGAATGATGATACTGGTCAGCGACGGCGAGAACCGCGGTGGAACCGTCGATCGCGCGCTGGAAACAGCTCGCCAGCGAAACGTGCGGATCCACACCGTGCTGGTCGGCACTCTCGCAGGTGGCCCGATCCCTGCCGATGATGGGAACCTCCGGGATGATGACGGCAGGATCGTCGTCAGCCGGGCACGTCCGGAGGACCTCCGGAAGATCGCGGCGGAAACGGGCGGGTCGTATTTCGAGAATCCCTTCAACGAGAGCGGTGTGCGCGGGATCGCCAGCACCATCGGACGAGGCGGCACCGCCGAGGATGACGCTACCGTCGCGGTTCCGGCCGATCGGTATCAGCTTCCGCTCGGCATTGCTCTCCTCTTCTTTCTTCTCTCCTCTTTCGTCAGGAGGGGTGCGGAATGAAGCTCCTGGTTCCCATGATCATCGGGGCTCTGTCGTTCGGAACCGTCTGGAGCGCGCTCACTCGGGAGTCGAGCTCGTCGCGTGCGGCCGCAGAGGGAATCGAGGCGTGGGAGCGGGAGGAGACGGGCGCGGCAGCGGAGGCATTCGGAACCGCCTGGCAGATACGGAAAGACCCCGGTTCCGCCTTCAATCTCGGAACGACACTGGCCGCGGGAGGCGAGCGAGATCTCGCGCTCCGCTTCCTCGAACAAGCCCGGACCGATCCTGGTCTCGCACCCGCATCCTTCTACAACGAAGGGACATTCGAGCTCGGGAACGGGAATCTGGAGGCATCGATCGAGGCGCTCAAGCAGTCGCTGAGACTCGACCCGGGCAATCGCAACGCCAAGCGAAACCTCGAGATTGCGCTGCAACAGCGCGAGGAGGAACAAAGCCGCAACCAGGAACAGCGCGGAGGCGGAGAGGAAGGCGAGGATCAGCAGCAGCAACCCGAGGAGGGCGAACAGGAGGGCCGAGAGTCGGAGGAGGGGAGCGAGGCCGAATCCGACCCCCGGCTCGAATCGATCCTGCAGTCGGTCGAAGATCAGGAGCGGGAAGAGCTTTCGAGGATGCGTCGTGCACGAGCCCGAAGCCGGGGCAACGACTGGTGAACCGGATCTTTCTGCTCCTGATTCTTCTGATCGCAAGTCCCGTCGCGGCCGAAGTTTCGATCGAGGGAGTTCCGGAGACCGTCGAAACGGGAGAGCTCTTCGACTTCGATCTCGTGCTCGAAGGGGATGACTGGTCGAAGGCCCCGGAAGAGATCGATGCTTCGAACGTCACAATCGATGGGCCGCCCGATCAGTCCACCGAGTATCGCCGGATCGACGGGGAAGTCGAGAGGATCAGGAGGTACCGTTATCGGGCCGTCGCCGGTGATCCGGGACCGGCCTGGATCGGGCCGATCGTGTTCAATCGCGGGGCTTCTGCGATCCGGGTCCACCTCAATGTCATGGAATCGAGCGTGCGCGCGGGGCTCGCACAGAGGCTCGCGGGGCCGGGTCCGTGGCTGATCGCCCGAACCGAGGACACCGAGACGTGGGAGGGAGCTCAGGTGATCGTCAGCTGGGATCTGGTCTCCGAGGAAGCAGTGACCCGTACGGTCGTGCAGGAAGTGCCCGATACTGACGGCTTTCTGGTCGAGGAGATCGATCCCGGCGACGATCGGATCGAGCGGATCGCCGGAAAAATCTACGTCGTTCGCTCGATCAAGAGGCTTGCTCTGGTCCCCCTCTCGGCCGGCGAGCACGATATCGGGTACGTCGAGGTGATTGTGAACCTCGATCGATCGGGGCGCTGGACCGACCTTTTCGGTGCGCGGCTTCCGGTTTCGGTCAGGCGGCGCTCCCGACCTCTGACCATCTCCGTTGCGCCCCGTCCGCCGGGCGCGCGGCACCTCGGAAAGTTCGAAATGGAGTGCTCGCGCCCGACCGTTTCGCCCGCGGGACCGGTCGTGATGGACGTGAGGCTGCGAGGGGAGGGAAACCTTCGGACCGTCCGTCCGCCAGCCTGGAACAGGGAGATCGATGCCCTCACACGGATCGAGCCCGGTCCGGTGAGCTGGACCTGGGACGGGAAGGTCCTCGGAATGAGCCGGAACTGGCGCTACCTGATCTTCCCGAAGGACTCCGGCGCGATGGATCTTTCCGAGCTCACGTTTTCGTTCTTCGATACCGGGATGAAGACGGAGCGAACGGTTTCCTGCAGGCCGCACAGGATCATCGCGATGGCCTCCCGAACGCCCCCCTCCGCGCCCGACGCCGGCGCGGAGATCGGCGGGGAGCCTCCGGAGACGCGGCGAGTCGAAGGCGAAGGAACGCGTTCAGCCATACTGATTGCCGGGGCGCTGGCACTCGCGGCGGTCCTCGGACTCTCTCTGCTGATCGGGAGCCGAAGACGGTCCCGCCTCAGGCGCCGGATCGAAAAGGAGCTCCTGGTTGCTGCCGGGCAGAGCGACTCGAGGCAGTCGGTCGAGCGGGTGCTCGTGCGGCACGGATTGAGACCCGAGGACCTCGAGGCCGGGGTAGGAGAGCTCGAGGACACGTGGCGATCGGTGGTTTCGGCGATCGACGAGAGGCGCCGGGAGCCGTGGAGAGCGGACGAGCTGTCCTCCCTGATCGCCGCACGCCTTGGCGAGCTCGCCGATGAGATGAGTCGCCGTTGACAGTTCATACCATTTAATGCTCAATATAATCGACAAAATGATCTATTCATCGGCACGACGATGGGTCGTGAGATCCGCGGAACTAACGGTAATGCAGCGATGTTGCGGGTGTGCGCATGCAGCCTGAACTGGTCAAGCGTCTCAGAATAGCTCTGCCGACGCTCTTTGCGTTGTTCGCGATCCTGCTCGTTGTGAGCTGGAGGGATCGCGCTCCGGACGTCGAGGCGCTCGAAGCGACCGACGAAAGCCGGGGAGCGGATCGCGCCGAGTTGATCTCGTACGAGTTCGAGGACACGCATCTGGTCGGCTCGCGAATCGTGGCGAAGATCCGGGCGAGGAAGACGGTCGGTTTTGAGTCGGGATGGTACCGGCTGGAAGAGGCGAGGCTGACGTTCTTCTCGGAGGACGGTGGAACCTACGAGCTGGATGCGCCGCGGGTCGAGCTTCAGGCGAAAACGCGCGAGGCGAGGGCCGACGGAGGGGTCCGGGTGACCTCGAGCGACGGGCTCGATCTGCGCACGGAGGCAATTGTCTTCGACGGTACCACGCTGGAGAATGAGATCCCGGTCCGCTTCACGATGCCGCCGTGGCGGGGAAGCGCCAACGGGGTCGACCTCGATGTGGAGGAGGCGTCGCTGCGGCTTCACGGGGGCGTCGACTTTGCGATGCAGCGTGCGGGGGAAGCAGACCCGTTCACGCTCGAGGCGTCGGAGGCGAACCTGAACCGCGGCTCGGGCGAGACTCGATTCAGCGGCGATGTCACGCTTCAGCAGCGGACCGACATTGTTCGATCCGACGAGTTGATCGTCGTATTCGACGCCGATCGGACGCAGCTGGTCGGAATGGAGGGAAGGGGAAACGTCCAGATGATCGTCGCCTCCGATTCGGCGATCGGCGGCGTCAATGTCTCCGCAATGCCGGGAAACCGGGAGATCACTGCAGCCGCGTTCGACGTGAGAGTGGATGGCGATGGGGAGATCCGCGCGATCACGGCACGATCGGGGGAAGGAAAGCGGGTTCGTGCGAGGCTGGAAGGCGCGGTCGAACGGTCGGTCGAGGCGGACCTGATGACGGTCAACTTCACCCGGAAGCGGGCCGAGTCGATCGAAGGAAGCGGCAGTGTCCGGATCGTGGAAACGGGGGAGCGCGCGGGTGCAATCGAGGCCGAGCGCACGGTCATGACGATCGACCAGCGCAACGGTCAGGTAAGTCACGTGATGATGGACGGGAACGTTCGATTCTCCAACCCGGAGGCCACCGCGACTTCGACGAACGCGATTTTCAATGTGGGGAGTGATCTGATCAGGCTCACCGGCTCGGTCGAGAAGAGCCCGACGATCGAGAGCGGGTCCTACAAGGTGAAGGCAGGGGTGATCGAGCTGGAGCCCGGGAGCAGCATTCTGAGAGCCCGCGACCAGGTCGTCGCCGAGCTCTCCGGAGGGGGATCGGCAAATCTGTTCGGCGACGAATCGAGTCCGGTCTTCGTCAACTCGGATTCGATGGTGGTGAGAGAGGACGACGATCTTGCCGCTTTCAGTGGAAGCGTGCGTGCCTGGCAGGGCCGAAATACGCTTTTCGCGGACGACATCCAGATCACCAACGGCGGCAATGACGTGATCGCCCGGGGAAAGGTGAGAGGGGATCTGGTCGACCCGAACGCTCCCGCTGGTTCGCCGGTCGAGATCGAGGCTCCGAGGTTGCGCGTCGACCGGCTGGCGAGCGTCATCGAGCTCGACGGTGGAGTCGTGGTGCGGCAGCAGGGGAGGGTGATGCGAGCCGAGGAGGCGCGGCTGTTTCTGAATGAGTCGAACCGTCTGGAAAGGATGACGGCAGATGGGCGATTGATCGTCGAGGAGCTGGCGACCGGGAGGTCCGCGACGGGGGACTCGGCCGTTTACGAGCTGTCAACCGGAACGATCTCGGTCGACGGCAATCCCGCCACTCTCAACGATGCGAGGGGGTCGGTGGCAGGGCGGCGGATCGTATTCGACCTGGCCAGCAACCGCGTACGCGTCGAGAGAGGTGATTCCCAGACTGAAGCGACATACAATCAGGCCGGTGGATCGGATGATCCTTCTAGCCAGTGACCGAAACCGCGACAAGACCCGCCCCAGGCGGCCTCGAAGAGCACTCGCTCCGCGACAGGCTCTCGACCCGGAATCTGCTCAAGATCTACCGGGGTCGAAAGGTCGTGCGGGACGTTTCGATCGACATCCGCAAGGGTGAGATCGTCGGACTCCTCGGCCCGAACGGGGCCGGCAAGACGACGACTTTTTACATGACGGTCGGATTGACCCGTCCCGACGCCGGAAGCGTAATGCTCGGCCGGGAGGAGATCACCGATCTTCCGATGTATCTCAGGGCGAAGCGGGGGATCAGCTATCTGCCGCAGGAGCCGTCCATTTTTCGGAAGCTGACGGTCGAGCAGAACCTGATGGCCGTTTTCGAGACGAGGAACATGCCGGCTGCCGAACGAGCTCAGCGCACCGAGCAACTCCTCGGGGAGTTCGGTCTGACCCACATCGCGCGAAACCGGGCCTATTCTTTGTCGGGAGGCGAACGGCGGCGATGCGAGATCGCCCGGAGCCTGGCGATCGATCCGGCATTCATCCTGCTGGATGAGCCTTTCGCGGGAATCGATCCAATCGCAGTCTACGACATCCAGAAGATCGTTCAGGGGTTGTGTGAGAGGGGGATCGGTATCCTCATCACCGACCACAACGTGCGCGAAACTTTAAGAATCACCGATCGCGCCTATATCATTAAGGAAGGAGAAATCTTCAGACAGGGCAATCCCCGAACGCTCTCCGAAGACCCGGAGGTCAGGCGGATTTACCTCGGCGAAGAGTTCAGTCTGATCTGAACGAAGGGCCGCACCGGTCCACACTCAAAATGGCACTCGAACAGAAACTCAACCTCAAGATGTCTCAGAAGCTGATCATGACGCCTTCGCTGCAGCAGGCGATCAAGCTTCTGCAGCTGAGCAAGCTCGAGCTTCAGGAGGTCCTCAACGAGGAACTGCTGGAAAATCCGCTGCTGGAGGAGTCGAAGCAGGAAGAAGAGCCCGAGGCGAAGGCCGAGGAAGAGCGGAAAGAGGAAGACGACAAAGCGCGCGAAGCGGAGACCGGAGAGAAGGATTCGTTCGACGAGATCGATTACGAGGCCTATTTCCAGGACTACGTCGACTACGGCTACAACCCTCGAATGTCGGAGGAGTACGAAGAGTACAGGATCGAGAACACGCTGACGAAGCCGCCGGATCTCTGGGACCATCTCTCATGGCAGCTCTCGATGTCGGATGCCCCTCCTCGCATCAAGGAGATCTGCGTTTTTCTGATCGGGAACGTCGACGAGGACGGCTACCTCAGAGCGTCACGGGAAGAGCTGCACGAGGCCGACTCGAGCTGGACCGACGAAGAGATCGATCAGGCGGTGGCAAAGCTCCAGTCGTTCGATCCCGCGGGCGTTGGAACGAGGGATCTGCGAGAGTGTCTTATGAACCAGCTCGAAAGGCTGGAGATCGAGGACGAGGTGGTGAATCAGGTCGTCGATCAGCATTGGCAGCTGTTCATGAATCGCCAGTACGCCCAGATCGCGAAGGCGATCGGCGTCGAGCTGAAGGAGCTCGAGGTCGTCGTCGAGACGATCAGACAGCTCGATCCGAAGCCGGGTCGCCGCTACTCCTCAGAGCGAGCGGTCTACGTCGAGCCAGACGTTCACGTCTACAAGGTCGGCGACGAATACGTGATCGTCCTCAATGAGGACGGAATGCCGAAGCTGAGAATCAACTCCCGCTACCGGAGAATGCTCAGCCAGATGAACTCGAAGGAAGAAGGGGAAACGGTCAACTACATCAAGGAGAAGATCCGATCCGCCGTCTGGCTGATCAAATCGCTCGATCAGCGCCAGCGAACGATCTACAAGGTCGCACAATCGATCGTGAAGCACCAGCGCGAGTTTCTGGAGCTCGGCATCGAGCACCTTCGGCCGCTCGTTCTTCGCGACGTCGCCGACGACATTCAGATGCACGAGTCGACCGTCTCCAGAGTCGTGTCGAACAAATACATCCACACCCCACGGGGCGTCTTTCTGATGAAGTATTTCTTCCACAGTGGTATCGACAGCGACTACGGCGAGGACATCTCGAGCCTGGCCGTCAAGAAGAAGATCAGGACCTATATCGACCAGGAAGACCCGAAGAAACCTCTTTCGGATTCAAAGATCATGAAGATACTGAACGACGAAGGAATCAATATTGCGCGGCGGACGGTGGCCAAGTACCGCGACGAATTGAACATTC
Organism: Acidobacteriota bacterium; assembly: GCA_019347945.1. Taxonomy (NCBI): domain Bacteria; kingdom Pseudomonadati; phylum Acidobacteriota; species Acidobacteriota bacterium. Next base: position 29,195 of record JAHWKK010000010.1, read on the forward strand.
CGTCGTCGACGGATCGAAAGGCCATTTTCTGAGCCAGGAGGGCCAATGACAGTCACCGCAGAAACCATCGAGATATCCGGACGCAACGTCGAAGTCACGGATCGGCTTCGAAAGCTGATCGAAGAAAGGTTCTCGAAGATCGAAAAGTACTTCACCGACATCATCGAGGTGCGATGTGTTCTGCAGCAGGAAAAGCACCGGAACATCTGTGAGATCTACGTCGTCGGCAAGGATTATGATGTGAAATCGATCCAGGAAGCCGACACGATGGAAGAGGCCGTCAAGGCGACCATTGGCAATCTGAAGAGCCAGGCCCGCAAGGAACGTGAGCGGATGACCGACCATCACCGCAGGGATGGGTCCACCGCGAAGCAGCGGGGGAGCGAGTGGCAGGTTCAGATCTTCCCGCGCAAGCCTTCGTCCGACTCCTATCTGTCGAGAATCATCCGGACCGATCGGCTGCCGATCGAACCGATGACGGTCGAGGAGGGAGCGATGAAGCTCGATGACTCGAGCAATGAGTTCATCGTATTTCGAGACTCGGATACGGAGAGAGTCACCGTCATCTACAAACGAGCGGACGGAAACTTCGGTCTGATCGCACCGGAGTTCTGAGGAGAGAATCGCGCCCAATGCGTCAGGAAGACTTCATTCACGCGAGAGCGGGAGTTCTCCTTTCCGGGGAGCTCGAGGATCTCGAACTGACGCAGGTCATCGGTTTCGACGGACTCGAACGGCCGATCGAACGGCCGCGCGTGCAGAAACCCGGACTCGCATTCGCCGGCTACTACGAATACGTCAAGCCGTGGCGGGTTCAGATCATCGGGGAATCCGAGACCAACTACCTCCTCAGCCTTCCTCCCCGGCTCAGGGAGAAGCGTGTGCGCGACGTGACTGCGCGCGACATCTCCTGTTACGTCGTGACCAAAGGAATCGAACCTCTGGACGACTTCGTCAAGGAATGCGAGAAGAGCTCGGTCCCGCTCTTTTCGAGCAAGGCTCTCTCCTCCCAGGTGATCAACCGAATCACCTGGTTTCTCGAGGAAGCGATGGCGCCGACGATCACCATGCATGCGGGACTTCTCGACGTATACGGCATCGGTGTACTGCTGCTCGGTGACAGCGGTGTGGGGAAGAGCGAGTGTGCGCTCGACCTCATCTACCGCGGGCATCGACTCATCGCGGATGACAACGTCACGATCAAGCGCCACCCGAATGACGTTCTGCTCGGCTACGCTTCCGAAGCGCTCGGCCATCACATGGAGTTGCGCGGTATCGGGATCATCAATATCGCGGACCTGTTCGGAGTGGCCTCGACCCGCGAGGTCAAGCCGATCGATGTCGTGGTTCGTCTCGAACGATGGATCGAAGGCAGCGAGTACGACCGGCTCGGTCTCGATGTCGAACAGCACGAGATGCTCGACGTTCTCCGTCCGCTGGTGCGCCTCCCGGTAGCTTCCGGACGGAACCTCGCCCTTCTCGTCGAGATCGCGGCACGCAACCACCTGATCAAACTTCAGGGTTATCGAACCGCCGAACAGTTCTCGAAGGGTCTCGATCAGCGGATCGCCGCACAGAGCGGCGAGCCGGAAGACCCGGCAAGGAAGTTTCCGAGCAAACAGGTCCTGCAGCATGCCACGCAAATCAAGAACAAACGTCACGCGAAATAGAGTGCGGCGGTGAGTGAGTTCGGAAGTCTCGTTTTCATCACCGGGCTCAGCGGAGCTGGAAAGAGCTTCGTCCAGAGCACGCTCGAAGACCTCGGCTTCTACTGCATCGATAATCTGCCGATGAATCTCGTCGGAGGATTTCTCGACGAGATGGCCGGGGAGAATTTCGACAAGGTCGGGATCGTCGTCGATGTCCGCACGCATGACTTCGCCGAGGAGTTTCCGGTCCTGTTCCGCGAGATCAAACAGAAGCACACGAACGCCGTGCTGATGTTTCTCGAGGCGAGCGACGAAGTGATTGCACGCAGATACTCCGAGACCAGACGTCCCCATCCGATCTCCGATATGCCGGTGATCGAGGCGATCAGGCTCGAGCGCGAGATCCTCGAGTCCATCCGGTCCGACGCCGACATCGTGCTCGACACATCCCAGTTTTCGGTCCACGAGCTCAAGGCCTTCATCGTCGACCGGTTCGACGTCATGGGAGTCGAGCGCAGGATGCTGGTGACCATCCGGACTTTCGGATTCAAGTACGCCGGCCCCTCGAATCTCGATCTCCAGTTCGACCTCAGATTTCTTCCGAATCCCTATTTTGTCGAAGGCCTGAGCAAGAAGACAGGCCTGGACAAGGAGGTCGTCGAGTTTCTCGAGAACAGCTCCGATTACAAGGAGACCGTGAAACGGCTCACCGAGTTTCTCGAGTTTCTCCTTCCTCAATACGAGCGTGAGATGAAGAGCTATCTCTCGATCGGAATCGGCTGCACCGGAGGAAGGCATCGGTCAGTCGCCGTCGGAGAGGCGCTCACGCGAAAACTCGTCGAGCGCGGCTTCCCGGTCGAGCTGATCCACCGCGACATTCGCCGTGCCGACGACAGGCGTGCAGCGGACGGCAGCGAAGGATTGCGTCGGATCGAGCGGCGCTCCCGCCCCGCCTGAAGTCGCGACCAGCCAGGATCGGAGGTAGTCGGACGTGCCTCACCCGTCCGACATCTCCGCGCAATCCCGCTACCTTCGGCGGACGCCCGCAACGCGTCGGTGCGAGGAAAACTTTTCGGGCTCGAGATAGCGAGCCGCCGCTTCCACGTCGATCAGCCCGAATCCGTAGACCGGATCGGGTCCCGGATCGCCAAGGTCGTGCGCGGTCGAGCGGAGCGCTGCGACGATCTCGTCGCCAGTCGACTCGGGGGAGAACGCCCGCAGCAGCGCGACGGCACCGGTCACCCAGGGTGCCGCCATCGAGGTACCCGTCCGCGTTCCCCACACCGAGAACTCCTCCGGACCGAGCCAGACCAGCTCCCCCTCGATCGCTTCGAGCAAATGGCCGGTCGACCTTGCGACCCCGACCACCGGCAACCAGTCGCCCGGATCGCGGAGGGAACCTTCGAACGCTCCGCCCCCCTCCTCGTCGTCTTCGTAGAGGTTGAACACGATCACGGCCACCGCGCCCGCGGCCGCGGCGTTTCGCTCTTTCTCCGCGAAAGTCAGCTCGCCACGCTCTATCAGCGCGATCGCACCCTCGACCTCCGCGGGAAAGTCCTCGGGAAACCCGAGACCGCACGCCACGATCCGGCCGCGAAGATCCGGGTCCGGCGCATAACCCATCACTTTCGCGTCGTAACTCGTGCCGTCCGCGGTCGTCACTCCTCTGACCTCGTACCAGTCGGAGGATTCGATCTCGACCCCGGGTGCGACGAAATCGAGGGTGACCCCGCGCTGCGAGAAGGGACTCACGATGCCGTCCCGGTCGACGGATCCGACCGACACCACGCCGGGATGCGACGCGGGATAGCCGAGCTCCTGCGAGTTCGGGAAATCGTTTCCGGACGCTGCGATGATCGTCACTCCCGCGTCGAGAGCCCGGTCGATTGCTTCACGATTCGCAGGAATGTCCTCGACCGAGAGTGAGATGTTGACGACGTCGAGCGAATTCGCAACGGCCCAGTCGAGCGCATTCTGAAATGCACGGTTATAGAGGCGGCCGATTCCGTCGAGAACTCTCAGCATGTAGACGTCGGCGTCAGGGGCGACGCCAACGATACCGTTGGCATCATTACGAGCCGCAATGATCCCGGTGACGTGCGTACCATGTCCGATCTGATCCTTCGGAGGTTCCGCAGAATTGATGAAATTGACGCCCCCGCGGTAGTTGGTCGGAAGGTCGGGGTGCGAAAGATCCATCCCGCTGTCGATCACGCCGACCCGGGCAGTTCCTCCGCGTGTGAAACGCCACAGCGCCACGGCGCCAATCTGTTCGAGCCCATAGGGAACGGTCTGCGGGATGATCTCGGTCGGCAGCGATACGTACTGCGGCTCCAGCGGAGGAATGCCGGGGTCCACCTCGGCCGCAAAGGCCGGGTGGGCCGGTGCCATCACGAGGGCGGCCAGAAGATGAACGGTTGCTCTGGTGAGTTTCTGCATCGCCTCCACGGATTATCGCATCCATGTCCCGTTTGACGAGGAATCGAATTGAGGGTGGCACCGTTTCAAAGGATGCCGGACCCCGGAAAGGCTCGAACATGAGAATCTCCGGATCCATTCTTACAGTCGTACTGCTGACACTCCTCGCCTCCACACCAGCGTCGGCGCAGGTCAACGATACGTACGCAATACCCGCGGTCGCGCATCAGCCAGGCGCGGCGGGTACCGCCTGGCGTTCGGCCCTCCATCTGTTCAATCCGCACACGTACACGCTCGTGATCTCGGTGACCTTCCTCCGTACTCATGGAGAGATCGGCGACGAGGTGATCGTCGAGCTGGGGCCGAACGAATCGATCTCGACCGACGACGTACTCGACGAGTGGTTCGGGACGACGGGCGGGGGTTCGCTTCTGCTCGCAACCTTTCCGGAAGACAATCCCGGGGTTTCCGACGACACGATTTCACGATCGTTTGTCGCCCGGAGCAAGACCTACAACGTGACCCCGACCGGAGGGAGCTACGGTCAGGAAGTGCCCGGAGTCTGGGCCGGGCTGCTCGATTTCGAGTTCGACGGAATCACCTCGATCGCCCATGGTGTGACCCACTCCGGCGTTCCGGGACTGAGCGGTTTCAGAACCAACGTCGGGGGGGTCAACCTCGGAGACGAGACGGTGGTTCTCCTCCTCACGGTGTACGACAGTGCAGGAAATCCGATCGCCGACACGTTCAACCAGCCGCTCGAGTTCCTGCTTCATCCGTATGCGCACGAACAGCAGGGCCTTCCGATCGCGGGGGTGGATCTCACGCTCGAGTTCCTGCTGGACGACCCATCACAGCAGTCGGTCGTCTTTCCGTACGTCACCGTCGTCGACAACCGGACCGGAGACGCGGAGTTCATTCATCCGACGCTGCTGGCCGCGCCATCAGTTCTGTTCAACGGAGTGAGCGGCGCCTCGCGACTCGAGACGAAGAGTGAGCAGCGGGGACGGGAGATCACGATCGACGATGCGCGCAGAGCTCGCGCCAGGACGGCCCGGGTCGGAACGATCCGTTCCGAGGGCGGTGAGGTGAGGGTGATCCCGGATCGGCGTGGTCTGAGTGAGGTGGATGAGGAGTGAGCGTGGGCGGGGAGTATGACCGGGGCCGGACGATTACGATCGTCCGGCTCCGGTGACTTTGCGCGAGGTCAGGCGACCTTGAGCCATCGCCACAGCTCGGGAATCGTCGGACGCTTTCCGTAGGAGAGAATCCCCACGCGGAAGATCTTGGCCGTGATCCAGAACATCACCCAGATGGCAAGGATCGATCCGGCGACCGCGAGCGCCACCTGCCAGAAGGCGGGCTCGGAAACGAGGATGCGTACGAACATCGTGATCGGCGCAAAGAGCGGGAAGAGCGAGAGTCCAACCGACATCGCCGATTCGGGATTGAGCACGATCGGCATCATCAGGATCCAGGGGATCATCAGGATGAGAATGACGGGAGTGATGAACTGCTGCGCTTCCTTCTCCGAGTTGCAGACCGCTCCCGCAATCGCGTACACGCAGACGTATTGCAGGTACGCGAGAATGAAAAAGATCATGAAGTAAACGCCGATTGCTGGTCGGACGAACGAGAAATCCTCAGTCATGCCGGCCGGCATCTTCGAGCCCGCGTAGCCGTACAGGAGAGCGGCCATCCCCACCCATACCGCCAGCTGGGTCAGCCCGACGGCGGCAAGCCCCAGAACCTTACCGGCGAGAAGCTCGATCGGCTTCATCGACGAGATGAGGATCTCGACGACCCGGTCGGTCTTCTCCTGGATGATTCCCCGCATCACCTCGGTGCCGTAGAGAAACGAAGGAAAGATGAGCAGCCCGGCAAAAAGAAACGCGATGATGAAGCCCATGTCACCGCCACGCTTCTCTTCGCCCGAGCGGGTGAGCTGCACGGTCTCGAAGGGAACGGTCTTCAGGATCTGGTCGAGATCCTCGATCGGCAGGCCACGCTCGGCGAGCCGAGTCCGTTGAATCTCACGGTTGACGGATCTCCCGATCCGCTCCTTCGCGACCAGCTCCGTCGCCGAACGACTGAAGTACGACATCTCGGCCTCGGGATTCTCGAATACGTCCCCCGGGATGATCACGACGCCATCGATGACGTCGTCACCATCGTCACTCTTCTCGACCATCCGATCGAGGTACGGCTGCGCGACCTCGCGAACGTCGGGCGAGCCGGAAGCGTCGATCCAGTTCGAATTGATGCTTTGCTGCTCGGCTCCTTCGATCTCCGGACCGCGATCGGTATCCAGAGGCGACCGATCGGCATCCGGCTCTCCCTTGCCCTGCACTTCGGTGACCGCTGCACCGAGCCGGCCCGTTCCGTCGACGACGACGACGTTCTTGCTGCCGAAAGCCTTCGAGGCGAGCAACGCCGGAACGAAAATCATGGCAGCGAAGATACCCGGCATCAGAACGGTGAGAATCAGGAAGGATTTCTTCCTGACCGCCTGCAGATACTCTCTCTTGATGACCGCGAATGTCTTCTTCATGCCGCCGGCTCCTCGTCGCGCAACGTTCCGGCGCCGACCTGGTCGATGAATATCTCTTCGAGTGATGGAGTCGCGATCTCGAACCGCCGGATCGGGATCCGGCCGGTGACGTCGCGAAGCAGTGTCTGGGAATCGGCTCCGTCGCTCATCGTGATCTCGGCGGTGGATCCATGGATGGTGCTTCGCTCGACTCCGGGAAGCGACTCGAGAAACGACGCGTCTCCCTCGAAATCAATCTGAACGCGGTTCCGTGCAGCTTCCCGGCGGATCTGGTCGAGCGGGCCCGAAAGAACGACTTTGCCGTTGTGGATCAGAACGATCTGATTCGCGAGCTTTTCGGCTTCTCCCATCATGTGCGTCGAGAGAAGGATAGTCTTTCCGGAGTCCCGGAGGTCCCGCACGATGTTGCGTACCAGGACGACGTTCACCGGATCGAGACCCGACATCGGCTCGTCGAGGATGATCAGATCGGGATCGTGGAGCAGCGCGCCGATGAACTGGATCTTCTGCTGATTCCCTTTCGAGAGCTCTTCGACCTTCACGTTCTTCTTTTCGAGCAGCTCGAAACGATCGAGCCAGTATTCGGCGCGCTCGCGAACCTCCGGACCGACTCGATCCTTGATCTCCGCCAGAAAGAGTACGTGCTCCATCAGCTTCATCTGCTTGTAGAGACCGCGCTCCTCCGGGAGATAACCGACCCTGTCCTGGAAAGATCCAGCTTCACCTTCCCAGTGAATCGTTCCTTCATCCGGATAGAAAATCCCGGTGATCATCCGGATCGTCGTCGTCTTCCCGGCACCGTTCCGACCGAGCAGGCCGGTGATCGATCCCTTCGGAACCTCGAAGCTCACCCCGTCGACCGCACGGACTTTTCCGAACGTTTTTCTGATGTCGTTCACCTTGAGTATCGTTTCCATCGGGCGGATTATACGGGTTGAACGAGAGGCGAGCGACGAGAGGCGAGCGACTAGGGGTGGTGCGCTCGCTTCGCTCGCGATCTGCGGATCACTGAAGATCTTCCAGGACTCCTCAGTTGATCGCGGCGAACGGAGTGAGCCTCCTTCCCTAGTCCCTAATCCCTAGTCCGTAATCCCTCATACTGGCATGACCATGGCTGAGGCCCCCCGGGATGCCGACACCGGAAGATCTGCAGGCTTTGACGGCCGCTTTCACGATCGTCTTCATCGCCGAGCTCGGCGACAAGACCCAGCTGCTCATCGTCGCTTTCGCCGCCAAGATCGGATTCGCCCGGACCGCGATTACGCTCGTGCTCGGCAGCATCCTGGTGTCGGGAGTATCGGCCTTCCTCGGCGGAGCACTCCAGGACGTTCTTCCGCAGAGAACGATTCAGATCGCTGCAGCGGTATTGCTGATCGGGTTCGGCCTCTTCCTGCTCTTCAGAGGCTCCGAAGAGGAGGAAGAAGAAGTGAAGGAGGTGCGCGCCGCTGGATGGTTTCGGCCGGTGGCTGCGGCGACGACGGTGTTCGTACTCGCGGAGATCGCGGACAAGACGATGCTCGCGACCCTCGCGCTCGCGGCCGGCACCGGACGCCCTCTGCCGGTCTGGGCTGGAGCCTCGGCCGGGCTGATCGCGGCGAATGTGATCGCCATCGCGCTCGTCGGGGCGTTCATCGCGCGCATCTCGGATCGCATGCGCGACGTCGGAGTCGCCGTGATCTTCATCGTCTCGGGAGTGATCCTGCTCCTCTGGTCGTGAGCGAACCCGGTCACCCGTTCCCTGGGAACAGCACACCGAGCCACCCGTTCAGCGCACCTCCAGAACCACCACCGTCAGGTCGTCGCTCTGGATTCCGTTCGAAAAACTGTCAGCCCCGGCGACGAGCTCTTCCGCAATCGATTCCCGATCGGAGCCTTGCAGGATGTCGAGGACTCTCTGTTCTCCTATCTCTTCTCCGTCAGGCGAAGTCGCCTCGATCAGCCCGTCGGTGTACATCACGAGCCGGTCGCCCCTGCGGAGCCTGAACGATTCCTCACGCCAGAGCGAGACCGGAAGGATTCCGACGACCGGACCGGTCGAGGGAATTGAGACCGTCGAGCCACCGCGCGGGCCGGCAGGGGACGGCTCGCTGACGAGCAGAGGCGAAGGATGACCCGCATTCACGATCGTCATGTTCAGACGTGAATCGATCCGTCCGACGATGGCCGTGACGAACCGGTTTCCCGGCATCTCCCGCACGACGACGTCATGAATGCGCGCGACCAGCTCGGCGGGACTCGACGAAGCGCACTCGAAAATCGCTCGATCGAGCTCTTCCTTCATCAGCGCCCCCAGAAGAGACGCACTCAGCCCCTTCCCCGCGACGTCGCCTACCGCGAACCAGAAATCTCCGCCGACCTCCTCGGTGAAGTAGAAATCACCGGTGAACTCGCCCGCGGGAATCGAGATCGCGTCGATGCCGATGTCGGGCGGACGAACCAGCACATCCGGGTGCGGAACCGTACGGGGAGCGAGTATCGTCTCAGGCACTCGCCGTCTCCGGCATGCATCGGAGGCAGGCGCGAAAACCCTTTCGGGCGGCGTCCTCCGCGCTTCTGAACGGAACTCGGTTCTCCTCCCGGATCCTGCGCGCGTCCCTGCAGGAGGGGAAGCAGTAGATTCGCGTCGTGGCGGAACCGACGAACCGTACGCCCTCCCGCGCGAGCGAATCGAGAAGCTCGATCGGTGCCCCCTCGGATCGAAGGACTCTCCGCTTGCGATCAGGGCCGAATGCATAGTTGCCGACGCCGCCACTCGACGGGACGACTCTGTGGCAGGGGAGGACGAAGGGCATCGGATTGTTCGCCATCACGTTGCCGACGGCCCGAATCGCCCGAGGACGGCGAACCGCGCGGGCCACCCAGGCATAGGGCCGGACCTCACCTCGCGGAATCTTTCGGATCGTGGTCAGCACATCGCGCTCGAACTCGGTCAGTCCGCTGAAATCGATTGCATCGAGTCCGATCGGGAGCCCGAGCATCGCCGCTTCGACCGACTTGCGGCAGTTCTCCGGAATCGGCGCGCGTCTCAACTCGCGCCCGAAACGCTTGCGGTAGCGCTCGCGAAAATCACTTTCATCGGCAGCGGCGATGTCGACCATGCGGAGACCGGCGCTCGAGAATGCCACCCAGACGCGGTCACCATCGAGATCGAACGAGTCGTAAGAATCGAGGACCGAGCTGCAGACACGTTCGGCGAGCGACTCGGAAGGGGAGTGACGAAGTGAGCGGGCGAGCGCGGCGAATCCCTCGAGATCAGTGACTGATTCCTCGCAGCTCGGGCAGTCGTCGAGATGCTGACGGATGCGGTCTCGATCCTGCGAATCGATCTCATCGGTGCGCATCGCATCGATATGCGTCAGCACGTTTCGGCATTGCATGATTGAGCCTCTCCTTCCGAGAGCGCTGCTCTCAACAACTTCAGTGAACGGAAGACGCGGCCGCGAAGAGCGGATTCGGTCTGTCCTGTGCACTTTGCGATTTCCTGATACGACATCTCTTCCATGAAACGGAGCACGATCAGCTCTCGGGCATCGTCGGGAAGCGACTCGATCGCGCGCTCGAGCGCGTCCCTTTCCTCCCGCGCCTCGACGATTCCGGTCACCGATATCGCCGGGACTAGCGGGCCGATCCTCCCGTCGTCGAATTCGGAGAGCGGACGCTCCAGATCGTGATTGTGACCGCGCCGCCGGTTGAGCGACAGGTTACGTGCAATCCGAAAGAGCCATGGCTTGAGCGCCAGCTCTCGAACGCGGCGGCCGTCGTACTGGCTCGTGAGCGCGTGGTGTGCACGAACGAATGCGTCCTGCACGACTTCCTGCGCGTCGAGAGGACTCTGGAGCAGCCTGTTCGCATAGTTGAAGAGCGAGGTCTCGAACCGCGCGACCAGCCGCTCGAAGGCGCCGTCCCGTGATTCATGTACGGCGAGGGCGAGTTGTTCGCTGTCAGCGGTCAGAGCCGTTCCTCCTGTCCAGGTGCTTCTCACAATCTCAGTAACACGGCATCGGGCCATCGCGTTCGCGCTTCGGTCCGGACCCTCCGCGCCACCATTCTGCTACGCTCGCGAGGTGGCGTCCGAGATCATTTTCGACGAGGTCGGGTACGAGGCAGGTGAAACCACGATTCTTTCCGGAATCTCGATCGCCATTCACCCCGGCGAGACCGTCTCGTTCATTGGTCGGAGCGGCGCCGGAAAGACCTCGGCGCTCCGAATGATCAACGGGCTCCTCTTCCCGACTGAAGGAGCTGTCACCATCGATGGTGAGACGACTAAAGAGGTGGATCTCATCGAGCTGCGAAGGCGGACCGGCTATGTCATCCAGGGAACGGGCCTCTTTCCCCATCGGACCGTTTTCGACAACGTTGCCACCGTCCCTCGACTCCTCGGATGGGAGGAGGGGCGCGTGGCACTCGAAGTCGATTCGATGCTCGAAGCCGTCCGGCTTTCGGCGCCGAAGTACCGCTCGCGGTTTCCCCGGAGCCTGTCGGGGGGCGAGAGACAGCGCGTCGGGATCGCCCGTGCACTCGTCGGCAAGCCGGACATTCTCCTCTGCGACGAGCCGTTCGGCGCGCTCGATCCGATCGTTCGTCTGGAGCTTCAGGAGCTCATCAGAGACCTGAAATCGCGCCTCGGAGCGACGGTCGTGTTCGTCACCCATGATCTGACCGAAGCGCTGCGGGTCTCGGATCGGGTGCTGCTGTTCGAGGCGGGAAGCGTCGTCGTCGAGGCGACGACCGCGCAGTTTCTCCAGTCCCGGGTCCCCCTGGCCAGAACGTTCATCGACGCGGCGGGAGTCCGAGCATCGTGACGGGGGAGCTCGGCGCGCAGATCATCCGGCTCACCCTCGAGCACATCCGGATCGTCGGGATCGCGGTGATCGTGGCTACCATCACGGGGATACCCCTCGGTCTCTGGTGCGCGACCGGGACGATGGCAGGGCGCGCGGTGCTGCGTGTCGTCGACGCCGTGCAGACAGTTCCGTCATTGGCCATGTTCGGCTTCCTGATTCCGGTCCCGTTCATCGGAGGAATCGGAACGAAAACCGCGATCGTCGCGCTCGTTCTCTACTCGCTCCTCCCGATCGTCCGGAATACGGTCATCGGAATCCGGGAGGTCGACCCCGATGTGAGGGAGGCCGCCGTCGCGATGGGTATGACCACAGGTGAGGTGAGGCGACAGATCGAGATTCCACTGGCGCTGCCGGCGATCATCGGTGGTGTCCGGCTCGCGGCGATCATCGGGATCGGTGTGGCGACGATCGCCGCGGCGATCGGAGGTGGTGGGCTGGGCGATTTCATCTTTCGAGGAATCGCGATGGTCGACACGACGCTACTGCTGGCAGGGGCGCTGCCGGCCGCCGTGCTCGCGCTCGCCGCGGACCTGATTTTCACGCGGATGGAACGAACGATCGCACGAAGGATGGGCCGATGACGCGGTTCATCTCGATCACTCTCCTCGTGATCTCGTCTGCACTCGGATGCGCCGAGGCCGGGCGGGACCGCATCGTCGTCGGATCGAAGAACTTTACCGAGTCGGTGATCCTCGGGGAGCTCGTTGCGCAGACGCTCGAAGCATATGGGTGTGCCGTCGACCGAAGGCTGAACATGGGAGGGACCTTCGTCGCCAACAGCGCTCTGCGGTCGGGGGACCTCGATGCCTATCCCGAATACTCCGGAACCGCACTGACGGCAATCCTCGATCATGAGCCCGTCATGGACCGTGAAGAAGTGAGGAGAATCATCACCGAGGCGTTCGAGCGCTCCGGGATTGAGTGGAGCCCGGATCTCGGGTTCGAGAATACGTTCGCGATGCTCGTGCGGGCAGAGGATGCGGAGAAACACTCGCTCCGGACCATCAGCGACCTCGTGCGGGTACAGGAAAGCTTCCGGCCGGGATTCGGATACGAGTTCGCGGACCGCGCGGACGGATGGCCGGGACTGCTCGAAGCCTATGGGCTCGAGTTCTCGACGGCTCCACGGACCATGGATCTCGGATTGACCTACCGGGCGCTCGAGAGCGGCGAGGTCGACCTGATCGCGGGCAACTCGACCGACGGCCTGATCGACAAGCTCGGCCTCGTCATGCTCGAGGACGATCGCGAGTATTTTCCGCCTTACGATGCCGCAATCGCCTACCGCGCCGACATCGACGGGAAGTGCTCCGGAGCGAGCGGCGCTCTCGACGGGCTCGGCGGAGCCATCGATGAGAGCGAGATGCGCCGGATGAACCACGCCGTCGATGCGGAAGGCCGCACGCCCCCCCAGGTCGTCAGAGAATTGCGCGACCGATTGGAGTAGAGCGGACGGCTCCGGGATCAGGTGTTCTGTTCGACGAAGGTCTCGATGTCACCCGGCTTCCGGAGCATCTTGTCGACCTCCCACAGATGCATCTGCTCCTCGTAGACCTTCTGCCGGCTGTACTCCTCGAGCGTGACGTCACGGTGCTCGACCAGTGTCAGCAGCTCCTCATAAAGCTTGAGTCCCTCCCGCTCGGTGCCGAGCGCCTCCCGGAGAATGTCTCCGATGTCGTGCTTGTGTGTTTCCAGGAGTGGTCCGACCTTGAGCGAGGGATGTTCACCGAGTGAGGTGAGCAGCTCGCCCGCCTCCTGCGCGTGGGTCATCGACTCGTTGGCCTGCTCCCGGAGCCAGGAGACGATCGGGATCCGGGTGTACCCGAAAACCATGAACGAGTAGTGCGTGTAGCGCACGACTCCTGCAAGCTCCATTTCCAGGATGCGATTCAGCAGATTGACGACTTTTGGTTTGTCCAGTTCTTTGCTCATGCCGTCGCCTTATGCGATTTGCGAGCCGCGATGAAACGACTGGGAATCTTCTTCGGCATCGTTACCATCGCTGGTGGCATTGCGATCGGCCTTCAGGCTGCCCGCAGCGAGTCCGGCGAGGAAGATTCCGCCGCTTCGGAGGTTCTCGAGGAAGCTGGCCTGACCGTCACCGAGGAGATGAGGCGACACAGCCTGACGCGCAACGTCATCTACTTCGGCGGGGCCGCCGCCAGCTGGATCGCCCTCGCAGTCCTCCTCTGGAGCGGGTGGTCCAGGCGGATACGGAATGTTTCGGAAAGGGTCACCGACGGCCGTCTCGGCTCGCGTCTTCTGTACGCTGCACTGCTCGTGACGGCCCTTTCGCTGATGCTCTTTCCGATCGAGCTGTACGCCGGCTTCATCGTTCCTCACCAGTACGATCTGTCGAACCAGTCGTTCGCCGAATGGCTGATCGAAGGAGTCAAGGGCTTTCTGATCGCCGTCGTTCTCTCGGCACCTCTGATGGCGGGTGTGCTCGCGCTGATCGACCGCTGGCCGAAGCGATGGTGGCTCGCGGCCTGGGCGCTGAGCGTGCCGCTGACGATCGTGCTGGTCTTTCTCGCGCCGATTGTGATCGAGCCGCTCTTCAATGACTTCAAACCGCTCGGAAGGTCGGCGCTCGAAAAGCGGCTTCTGAATCTCGCAAATGACGTCGGGATTGCGGACTCGCGGGTTTTCGAGGTCGACAAGTCGAAGCAGACGAGGACGCTGAATGCCTACGTCACCGGAGTCGGAACCTCCAAACGAATCGTCATCTGGGACACGCTGCTCGATGCGATGAGCGATGACGAGGTGGTGTTCGTGATGGCACACGAGATGGGACACGACGTCCGCCATGATTTGTGGAAGGGGATGGCGTTCTCGGCGGTGGTGACGTTTGCCGCGTTCGGGCTCGGATCGATCGTCATCGCGCGAGGGATCTCGCGTTTCGGGCGCTCCTGGGGCGCGCGGGGACCATCCGACCCGGTCGTGCTTCCCTGGATGCTTCTCAGCGGCTCGGTGCTGATGTTCCTGATCAGCCCCGGCATCAACGCCTATTCACGGGCGGTCGAGCGTCGGGCAGACCTTTTTGCGCTCGAGCACACCGGGCTCGCAACGGACGGTGCGAGCGCATTCGCGACGCTTGCGAAAGCCGCGAAGACTGACCCTGATCCGCATCCGTTCATCCGATTCTGGCGCTACGGCCATCCCACGATCGTCGAGCGGATCGAGCTCGCGCTTCGATGGGACGAGGAGCACGCGCGAACCGGCGACCGGCAGCGCTGATCGTGTTACGAGACTTCCGATCGGCCGATCGCAGCGTGTCTTCTGTTTCGCAAGCTCGATCAGCGGCGGCTCAGCAGGAGCTTCGCCCTCCCGGTAATGGGGGAAGTCGCGCAGCTCGGGACGGGCCGGCTCAGCAGGAGCTTCGCCCTCCCGGTAAGGGGCGAAATCGCGTAGCTCGCGACGGGACGGCTCAGCAGGGGCTTCGCCCTCCCGGTAAGGGGGGAAATCGCGCAGCTCGGGACGGGGCCCGGTGATGCGGAAATCGCGCAAGCTCGAGACAGTGCAGCGCAGCAGGCACGCTGACCTTGCCAGGAAGCCGCGCGCCCCGGCCGATTGTCTATAATCGGGCACGCCGTCCGGCAGAAGGGATCCCAACCGAATGAGCACTTCAGAGGCTGAGAGAACCGCAGATCGTGCGTCCGCCGTCGTCGACGCCGCCGAGAGCCGAAACGAAAAGAAGAAGCGGAAGGAGAAACTCGACGAGCTCTGCGTCAATACGATCCGGTTTCTGGCCGTCGATGCCGTCGAGAAGGCGAACAGCGGACACCCCGGCACGCCGATGGGGATGGCGGACATCGCCTATGTGCTCTGGACCGAATTTCTGCGGCACGATCCGAAGCATCCCGACTGGATCGGTCGCGACCGCTTCATCCTTTCGGCCGGCCACGCCTCGATGCTCCTCTATTCGCTGCTTCACCTCACCGGATACAAGGAGATGACGCTCGATCAGCTTCGCGATTTTCGCCAGTGGAATTCGAAAACGGCCGGCCACCCCGAGTACGGCCACGCTGCGGGAATCGAAACCACCACGGGCCCACTCGGCCAGGGGTTCGCCAACGGTGTGGGAATGGGCCTCGCGGCAAAGATGATGGCCGCCCGATTCAATTCCGATGAGAACGCGCTCATCGATCACTACGTCTACTCGATCTGTTCCGATGGTGACCTGATGGAAGGCGTCGCCTCCGAGGCCGCGTCCCTCGCCGGACATCTCGGTCTCGGCAACCTCATCTACTTCTACGACGACAACCTGATCACGATCGAAGGGGAAACCCGGCTCGCGTTCTCGGAGGATGTCGGCAAAAGGTTCCAGTCCTATGGCTGGCAGGTGCAGAAGATCGACGGCCACGATCGCGACGCGA
This sequence comes from Acidobacteriota bacterium, assembly GCA_019347945.1. NCBI lineage: Bacteria > Pseudomonadati > Acidobacteriota > Acidobacteriota bacterium. The sequence continues at coordinate 45,036 of JAHWKK010000010.1, forward strand.
TCCGTCGGGCGATCAGAAAGGCGCAGCGGGAGAAAGCGAAACCTTCGCTGATCATCTGCCGGACGATCATCGGATGGGGGGCGCCGAATCTTCACGGAACCGCCGAAGCGCACGGCGCGCCGCTCGGTCCCGAAGAAGTCCGCTTGACCAAACAGGCGCTCGGATGGCCGCTCGAAGAGTTCCACGTCCCCGATGGGGTCCGGGAGCACTTCGAGAAGAAGACGAAGAAGCTCGTTCGGTCACGGCGTGCATGGGACAGGAAGATGCGGCAATGGCGTGAGACGAATCCCGAGATGGCGGCGATGTGGGACGGGTTCTGGAAGCACGAGATGCCGGCAGGCTGGATCGACACCCTCGTGAAGGGTGTCCGAACCAGTGAAAAGTCGGCAACACGATCCCTCTCCGGGAAGGCGATCCAGGCTCTGTCGAACATGGTTCCATTCCTCGTCGGCGGATCGGCGGATCTCGGACCCTCGAACAACACGACGATCAAGGGAAGTCAGAGCATCGCCCGAAAATCAGTCGAGGGACCACCGCCGGATCGGGACGTCTTCACCGGACGGAATCTTCACTTCGGTGTGCGGGAGCACGCCATGGGAGCGATCGTCAACGGGATGACGCTGGCAGGACCATGGCGGGCCTACGGCGGAACGTTCCTCATCTTTTCCGACTACATGCGACCGAGCATCCGTCTCGCGGCGCTGATGAACATTCCATCGATCTTCGTATTTACACACGATTCGATCTTTCTGGGAGAGGACGGGCCGACGCATCAACCAGTCGAACATCTCTGGGCGTTGCGGGCGATCCCGAATCTCCATCTGTTCCGTCCCTGCAGCGACGTCGAGACGGCGATGGCGTGGGGATGGGCCGTCGTGAAGAGCTCGGGTCCCACGGCGATGGCGTTCACGCGTCAGAAGCTCGCACCGGTCGAGTACCCCGACGATTTCGATCCGGAAACCGTCTGGAAGGGAGCTTACGTTCTCCGCGAGAGTGAAGGTGATGATCCGGTGACGCTGCTCGCCACCGGCTCCGAGGTTCCCGTGGCGATCGAGGCCGCGGAGCGACTTGCGGGTCGTGGGCAGCCGGTCCGGATCGTCTCCGCTCCATGCCTCGAGCTGTTCGACGCACAGAAACCGGCGTACAGAAAGAGGGTGCTCGGCGACCGATCGAGGATCGTCACGATCGAGGCGGGCTCGACGATCGGCTGGTACCGTTACGCTGACGACGGCGCGCTCCACATCGGGGTGGAGCGGTTCGGTGCTTCCGCGCCAGCGGAGGTTCTGGCCGAAAAGTACGGGCTGACCGCCGATGCGGTCGTGACCGAGATCGAGAAATGGCTGGCAGCGAAGTAAACCGGGAAGTCATGCAGCCCGGCCGATGAAGTTTCCCTTCCTCAGAAATGCACCCCCGCCAGCGGCCGTCGTTGAGCCGAATCCCGGCGGGCTCGGAACGTTCGGTGGTGTATTCACCCCTTCGATACTGACGATCCTCGGCGTCATCATGTATCTACGGTTCGGATGGATTCTGGGAAACGCCGGGCTGACCGGAACGCTCGTGATCGTGACCCTTTCTACGGCGATCACGTTTCTCACGGCGCTGTCGATCTCCGAGATCGCAACCGACCAGCATGTCCGGGCCGGCGGAGCGTATTACATGATCTCCCGTGCGCTCGGGGTCGAATCGGGGGGCACGGTCGGAATTCCCCTCTACATCGCGCAGGCGCTCTCGGTCGCTCTCTACACGGTCGGTTTCGCGGAAAGCCTCAACCGGACATTTCCGGTTCTCGACGCGAAGATCACCGGCGTGATCACGACGATTCTGATCGCGGCGCTGGCGATGAGAAGCGCGCAGGTGGCCATCAAGGCGCAGTACTTCATCATGGCGGCCATCGCGATTTCCCTCGTATCGCTTTTTCTCGGGGATCCGATCAGCGCGCCGATGACCGAGCCCGTCGTCGACCCTGCACCTTTCTGGGTTGTCTTCGCGGTTTTCTTTCCGGCCGTCACGGGGATCATGGCCGGCGTCAACATGTCGGGAGACCTGCGGAACCCACGAAAGTCGATCCCGACCGGAACGATCGCAGCGGTGATCGTCGGATACGTCATCTACATGGCGATCCCGCTCTACCTTCGCAACAACGCCAGCGCGGAGCTTCTCGTGGCCGATCCGCTGGTGATGACAAAAATCGCCTTCATTGGAAATGCGATTCTCCTCGGGGTCTGGGGAGCGACGCTCTCGAGTGCGCTCGGCAGCATTCTCGGGGCGCCGCGAGTCCTGCAGGCGCTTGCACGGGATGGTGTGCTGCCGAACTGGATGGGCTGGCTGGGACGAGGCAGCGGCGCCGGGGACGAGCCGAGAATCGGAACCGTGTTCACCACGGCGCTCGCACTCGTGGCGGTCTGGCTGGGAGATCTCGACGTGATCGCTCCAGTCCTCACGATGTTCTTTCTGACGACCTACGGCGTGTTGAACATCACCGCCGGGCTCGAACGATTTCTCCAGAGCCCCTCGTTCCGCCCGACGTTCCGTGTGCACTGGGCGTGGTCACTCCTCGGCGCGCTCGGTTGTATCAGTGTCATGTTCCTGATCAACCCCGTGGCGACCGTCGTTGCCTTTCTGACCGTGCTGACGATCTATCTCTGGCTCGAAAGGTCGGAGATGAGCGTTGCATGGGGAGACATTCGCCGCGGGATGTGGCTGACGCTCATTCGGACGGGCCTGATGCGGCTCGAACCGGGAGCAGATCCGAAGACCTGGCGTCCCCACATTCTCGTACTCTCTGGAGCGCCGTCGAGGCGCTGGCATCTGGTCGATCTCGCCAACTCGCTCTCTCATAACCGCGGGCTGATGACCGTTGCATCGATTCTGGATGCCTCGGTTCCTCCGGCGCGCCGGGTCTCGATGGAATCGACGGTGCGCGAGTACCTGCTGGACCGCGGAGTATCGAGTCTCGTCAAGGTGATCAGTGCTCCGTCCCCATTCGAGGGCGTCGAGACGCTCATCGAAGCGTATGGCCTCGGCCCGGTCATGCCGAACACGATCATGGTGGGCGGGACCGCCGAGGAGGCGAAGCATGCCCGATTCTGCGAGATGATCCGGCACGTTCACGAGTCGAAACGCAACATTCTGATCGTCGAGAACACCATCGAAACAGAAGCTCGGAAGGATGTACGGAGAATCGATGTCTGGTGGGGAGGGTTGCGCTCGAACGGCGGCCTGATGCTGCTGCTGGCTTACCTGCTGAAGACCAGCTTCGAGTGGCGCGGTTCGCGTGTCGTCCTCAAGATGGCTGCTGCCGATGAGAGCGCCGCGCAATCGGCAAGAGCCAATCTCGAATCTCTCACGACCAGATCGCGCACAGGAATCGAGTACGAGGTGATCGTGATGAACGGGAAGACCTTCGATGAGATTCTGCAGAGCTCTTCGAAGGACGCCGATCTCGTCTTCATGGGACTTGCAGAGCCGGGCGACGACTTTCCGGACTACTACGAGCGTACCGTGAAGCGTTCCCGAAGCCTTCCGACGACGGTTTTCGTATTGGCCGCCGAGGATGTCGATTTCGGCGCAACCTTTCGCTAGTCGGTAGAATGGCCAGGCACGGGGTTCGCTCCGCTCGCACGCGCACCCGCTCATGATTCTCTTCACCTCACCGATCGCGATTCCGGCCTTCCTTTTCTGGCTGATGGTCTTCACGATCGCCGGGCTCATCCTGATCCTCTATTCGACGCTTCACAGGCGGGACCCCGATTACGACATCGACCACCCCGAGAGTCTCCGGGACGCCCGTTTTTCGATCACGGGACTGACCCACGGCGCGGCGAAGCGCGGCAACAGGGTGACGCTGCTGCAGGACACTGATTATTTCGACGCTCTGATCGAGGCGATCGACGGCGCCCGCGGCTCAGTCAACTTCGAGACGTATCTCTGGGAAGAGGGGAAGGTCTCGGACAGGGTGACCGACGCTCTTGCACGAAGCGCGAGAAACGGCGTAGACGTCCGCGTGATGCTCGACGGCTCGGGAGGCTCGATCACTCAGGAGCAGAAGCAGCGTCTTCAGGAAGCCGGAGTCGCACTCACCAGCTATCATCCGTTCAGGCTGAGCAATCTCGGCAAGATCAACAACCGGGATCACCGGAAAATCTGCGTCGTCGACGGTCGAATCGGTTTCGTGGGAGGCCACTGCTTCACCGACGACTGGATGGAGGGGCGGAAGGGGAAACCGGCGTTCCGCGACATCACCGCCAGGATCGAAGGTCCGGTCGTTCACGACATCCAGTCGACCTTCAGCGAGAACTGGGTCGAAGAGACCGGAGACGTGTTCATCGGCAATGCTTACTTTCCGGAGCTCGAGAGGGTCGGCGAGGTCGAAGCGCACGTCACCTGGATCACGCCCGCGGGTATCCCCTCGGCGGTCAAGCTTCTCCATTACCTCGCGATCACCTGTGCGACGAAACGGGTCTGGATCCAGAATCCCTACTTTCTTCCGGACCCCGACGGCATCGACGCTCTGATCGAGGCGGTCGACCGTGGCGTGGATGTTCGTGTGATGGTCCCCGCGACCAAGGTGACCGATCACCCTATCGTGCAGCATGCAGGGCATCATAAATTCGGAGCGATGCTCGACGGCGGGATCCGCATTTTCGAATACGAGCGGACCCTCCTTCATCAGAAAGTTCTCACGGTCGATGGAACGTGGGCTGCCGTCGGCTCCACGAATTTCGACGATCGCTCATTCGAGATCAACGACGAGATCACGGTCGGATTCTGGGACGAAGGTGTGGCGAAGGAGCTCGAGCAGATTTTCGAAAGGGACCTCGAGCACTGCACCGAGATGAATGCCGGGGACTGGCGAAAACGAGGGCTCGGTCACAAGCTGATCGATGGAACCTTTTTCATCATCAACGAACAGTTGTGACAAGACAGGATTCAGGAGCCAGGAAACAGGATTCAGGAGACGGAGCTGAAGAGTGAAGAGTGAAGAGTGAAAGAGGGTTAAAGGGTGAAGTAAATGGGAGAGTAGGGAGGTACGAGGGTGACATCCATTGCCTCCATCGTTTCGTCATCCTGAGCAATTGACCGGCGCGTCGCGCCGGTGAAGCGGGAATGAAAACCGGAGCCCGCAAAACTCCGCACCCCATACTCAAACCGGCGTCGTCCCGAGCGGGCGGTCGGGTGGGCAAGCGAGGGACCTTGCAGGGTGGGACATCAGCCCAAGCGAAGCGCTGCAAAAGGTCGAAGTCCACGCAATTTCGTGGTCGTTTCATCAGGAGCCGCCGAAGGACGGCGAAGGAGCCCGGGGCGGGTCGTGAATCCCCAGGTAATCCCTTTCGTTCCCTCCATTCACGAGCCCCCGGCCAGATTCTTCGCCGCGCTTCGCCGGCTCAGAATGACGAGTGCTTCGCTCCCGAATCCTGTCTCCTGAATCGTGTCTCCTGAATCCTGTCTTCTGTCTCCTGCCTTCTGAATCCTGGCTCCTGTCTCCTGAATCCTGTTTTCCTGAATCCTGTCTCCTGCCTCCTGGATCCTCTCCCGTGAATCCTGGCCCCTCAATCCTGGCCCCTCAATCCTGTATCCTGATTCCTTGACTCGTTTGCAACACGGTCGCTAAACTGCGACGCCTGACGCATTTGTCTCCAGCTGGGACTTCGTGCGCCGGGTTTGTTCCGATTCGCCCTCGGCTGCGCCCGTGCGGAAGGCGGGCCGAAGATTGCGGACTGGAAACGAAAGGAGGAGGTACCCCCGCGCTATGCCGCCCACTGAAAAGGTCAAAGACCCGAACGATCATCCGAAGGGAGAAAAGGATCTCGAATCCATCGGAATGGAAGAGCTGCTCGAGATGTACGACGAGAAGCTCGGCGAATTCAACGAAGGTGAAATCGTCAAGGGAAGGGTCGTTCACGTCAAGCCTACCGAGGTGGTCGTCGACATCGGGTACAAGTCCGAGGGAATCGTTCCGATCGAACAAGTCACCGATTACGCGGGAAACGTCAGAGTCAGCCCCGGTTCGCAGCTCGATGTGTTCATCGAAAAACTCGAGCATCCGAGCGGCTACGTGCAACTCTCACGCGAGAAGGCCGAGCGGGTTCTCGTCTGGGATGAGCTCGAGAAACAGTACAAGGCGGAGGAGACGATCTCCGGCCGGGTTCTCGACCGGGTCAAGGGGGGCTTGTCGGTCGACGTAGGCGTCAAGGCCTTTCTTCCCGGCTCCCTCGTCGATGTCCGCCCGGTGAAGAATCTCGACAGCCTCAAGGGGAAAGAGCTCGAGTTTCGCATCATTTCATTCGACAAGCGGCGCTCGAATGTCGTTCTGTCCCGCCGAGCCCTCCTCGAAGAGAAGCACGAGAAGATGAAGAAGGAGACGTTCGAGCGTCTCGAAGAGGGAGCCAAGATCACCGGCACCGTGAAAAACATCACTGACTACGGAGCCTTCGTCGATCTCGGCGGCGTCGACGGCCTTCTTCACATCACCGATGTCTCCTGGGGGCGCGTCAATCATCCCTCCGAATACTTCAACGTCAACGACGTGATCGAGGTGGTCGTTCTCAAGATCGATGAGGAAAACGAAAGAGTCTCGCTCGGGTACAAGCAGCGAACCTCGGATCCCTGGCTGGACGTCAGCGATCGCTATCCCATCGGGTCTACCGTCCATGGCAAGGCGGTTTCGCTGACCGACTACGGAGCCTTCGTCGAGCTCGAAGAAGGCGTCGAGGGACTCGTCCACATCTCCGAGATGTCGTGGACCCGGAGAGTCAAACCCTCGAAGCTTCTCAATGTCGGTGATGAGATCGATGCCGTAGTCACTGACGTCGACGACGAGAACCGTCGGATTTCACTTTCGCTCAGGGCGCTCGAGACCAATCCGTGGGACACGATCGAAGAGCGTTACCCGGTCGGTGCAACGATCACCGGAAAGGTCAGAAACCTGACCGACTTCGGGGCATTCGTCGAGGTCGAGGACGGGATCGACGGGCTGGTCCACATCTCGGACATGTCATGGACCCGCCGCCTCAAGCACCCCAGTGAAGTCGTAAAGAAGGGAGACGAGGTTACCGCGAAGGTCACCGCGGTCGATGCTTCGAGTCAGCGGCTCTCGTTGTCGATCAAGGAGTTCATGCCGAACGAATGGGACGACTACGCTCGCGATCGGAGCATCGGGGACGAAGTGATTGGAACGATCTCGAAGATCACCGATTTCGGGCTCTTCGTCAAAATGTCCGAGGGAGTCGAAGGTCTGATCCATCTGTCGGAAATTGAACGGACGCCCTCGGACAATCTGGAAGGGATGTTCAGTCCGGGATCGCCGATCCGGGCACGGCTGATCAAGATGGACTGGGCGGAGAAAAAGATCGGACTTTCGCTCCGGGACGTCGAACCGCTCAGCGACGACGAGAGAGCAGCCTGGGAGCGTGGAGAGCTCGAGAGTCCCGGCGGTGAGCGAGGCACACCGATCGTTCAGACGCGGGGCGATGGACTTTCGGAGACCCTCGGCGACTCGGGACTGGCCGCACTCAAGGGAAAGCAACCGTCCGGAGAGCAAGCCGAGGCGCCCGAGGAAGAGGATTCGGAACAGGGCGATGACGAGTCGGCTGAGGACGACAGCGAAGAATGAGCTACTCTCCCGAGCACGAATCGGGAGCGCCGGCTCCCATCGAACCGCCGCCGCGTCCCCAACCGAAGCCGCGGGAGCGTCGCAGGCTCAGTCCCGGCGCGATTCTGGTCTTCGTGGCGAGCCTCGTTTTTCTCGTGGCCGCCATCATCGTCGCGGTCGCGATCGCTTCGGCATTCGACGGGAAGGCGATCACCCTGCGCAACTCGGTCGCCGTCATTCCCATTGAAGGGGCGATCGTCGATTCGCGCGACATCGTCGAAACCCTTCATCGATACCGGGACGACGCCAACATCGAAGCGGTCGTCATCCGGGTGGATTCACCGGGCGGCGCCATCGTGCCCTCCCAGGAGATTCATGACGAAATCATCAAGTTCCGTGAAGAGAGCGGGAAACCGGTGGTCGCCGCCATGGGAGGAGTTGCTGCGTCGGGCGGCTACTACATTGCCGCAGCCTGCGATCGGATCATCGCCGGACGCGGGACGGTGACCGGCTCGATCGGGGTCATCACCCAGTGGATGAACATCGGCGGGGTTCTCGACTGGGCGCACGTCGAGCCGATCACGATTGCCAGCGGCGAGATGAAGGACACGGGATCGCCCTACCGGGATCTCACCGAAGAGGAGCGCGCCTTCTATCAGAGTTTCGTGAACGAACTGCTCGATCAGTTCGTAGCCGACGTGGTCCAGGCGAGGAAGCTCGACGAAGCAGAAGTGCGGCGCCTCGCTGATGGCCGCGTTTTCACCGGAGTGACCGCGAAGGATCTGGAACTGGTCGACGAGCTGGGCAATATCTGGGATGCGATCGACCTCGCTGCTGATCTCGCAAGCGTCGAAGAGCCCAACGTGATCTATCCGAAGCGATGGGAACCAGGGTTGCTGGACTACCTGTTCGGATCCGATAGCCAACGGACCTCCGTACTGAGCAGACTTGCCGGAGAAACGACATCCCCGTTTTATTACCGGTGGAAATGAGTGGGGGCAGAGTGAGCGAGAAAGAGAAGAAACCGGTGCTGACGAAGGCCGACCTCGTCGAGCGAGTCTCGAGGACTGCCGATCTTCACAGGCGGAATGCGGAAGAAATCGTCAACGTCTTCCTCGACTCCATCATCGGATCTCTGCGGAGGGGCGAGAAGGTCGAGCTCCGCGGATTCGGCAGCTTCAGACTCCGGCACCGCAAATCGCGCGTGGGTCGCAATCCGAAGACGGGCGAACGTGTCGACGTACCGCCGAAGATGATTCCGTATTTCAAGGTCGGCAAGGAGCTGAAGAATCTGATCAACGATGATGATCAGGATACCGACTCCTGAAAACAAGTGCGAGTATTGTTCACTCCGTGGAGGTACGAATACTTGATCTCTCCCAAAGGAGCCCAGGAGGAGTGCATATTCTGCGTGGCTGCACGCGGAGGTGTCTCCCGGGACACGCTGACGCTGGCCCGCACGGAGAACGCCGTCGTGATGCTCAACCGCTACCCATACACGAACGGACACGTCATGGTTGCGCCGGCCGAGCACGAGGCACGCCTCTACGATACGGACGAGGCAGTTCTGGGAGAGCTCATGCGGGTGACCGCACACGCGCAGCGACTGCTCGCGGACCACTATCACTCCGACGGGTTCAACGTGGGAATGAACTTCGGCGAAGCGGCGGGGGCAGGCGTAGCCGATCACTACCACATCCACATCGTTCCGCGATGGAGCGGCGATTCGAACTTCATGTCGGTGACCGCCGACACCCGGATCGTGCCCGAGGATCTGGAAGAGACGTGGGAGCGGCTGGCTCCGGCCTTCGAGTCCTTTTGACGAGAGTGTGGCGCCGGCCATGAAACTCTGTGTCGTCGCGGGTGAAGCCTCCGGCGATCTCCACGGAGCCGACGCGGTCCGGGAGCTCCGAAAGCTCGATCCCGATCTGGTCGCCTTCGGTATCGGTGGCGATGAGCTCGCGGCCAGCGGTGTCGAGCTGCTTCATCACGTTCGCGACCTCGCAATCGTCGGTCTGTTCAACGTGATCCGCCATCTTCCGATGTATCGCCGGGTGTTTCGCGAGCTGGTATCCAGAATCGAGCAGGAGCGACCCGACGCGATTCTTCTCATCGATTTTCCCGACTTCAACCTCCGAATCGCCAGGGCCCTCCAGAAACTCGATATTCCGATCTTCTACTACATCTCTCCCCAGGTCTGGGCGTGGCGCTCGGGGCGGATCCGGGAAATCGCGCGTACGGTCGATCACATGATGGTCGTGTTTCCCTTCGAAAAGCTTCTCTATGAAGGAAAGATGAAGGCCACCTGGGTCGGCCATCCGCTGGTGGAACAACTGGAAGATCTCGTTCCAACGCGTCCGCGGCCCCTTCCGGAGGGGAAGGTGAGGCTCGCGATCCTTCCGGGGAGCCGGCTGATGGAGATCGAGGAGCTCCTTCCGGAGATGATGAGAGCCCTCGATCAGTTCCGTGCCGGGAGGAAGGTCGAGGCCTTCATCATCAAGGCTCCCACGATCTCGCGAGAACAGCTCGAAGCGGCGGCTCCCGGATGTACGCTGGCAGTGGAGCTGGTCAGCTCGGAAGGACGAAAGGCCCTCGCATCGGCGGATCTGGCGATCGTCTCATCGGGCACCGCAACACTCGAAGCCGCGATTCTCGGGGTCCCGTGCGTGGTGATGTACCGGCTTCCACGACTGACATGGCTGGTCGCGAGGCGGATCGTCAGACTCGAGAACGTCAGCCTGGTCAATATCGTCGCCGGACGCGGTCTGGTACCGGAACTGCTGCAGCGAGACGCCACCGGAGAGCGGGCCGTTCAGGAGCTGGAACGTCTTCTCGAGCCGGATCAGTGGAAGAAGGTGACCACGGGGCTGCGGAGCGTCTACGAGAAGCTCGGCGGCGAGCGCCCGGCCGCGAACGTTGCCCGGATCATCATCGAGGAAGCTCGAAAATGACGCTGCGCCGCATGTTCAGCTACATCGGTCCATACCGTGGCTGGGCGACCATTGCGGTGATCGCCATGCTCACCGTCGCCCTGAGCAATGGCGCGCTCGTGGCTCTGACCCGGCCCCTCTTCGACGAAGTGCTCACCGATGCCTCGGAGGGAGCCGAGCCCGCTGCGGATGAGCTCTCACTGGTACAGCGGATCGTGCTGAAGCGAGATCTGCCTGAGGGTGAGCGGGGGGCTCTCATCAATGCTTTCGACGCCGTCGTGCTCCCGCTCGGAGATTGGTGGGACGGACTCGGGGAGTCGCGATGGCGCTGGATACTCGTGGGCCTGGCCGTCGTGACCGTAGTTCGATCGTCGTCGATGTTCTTTTCGGAGTACTCCTTCAAGCGCGTCGGCCTGTCCGCGGTTCGCGATATCCGGAACGAGCTCTATGAAGCGATCATTCATCAGAGCAGCAACTTCTTCACGCAGAAATCGACCGGCGAGCTCGTCAGCCGGATCGTCTCGGACGTCGAAGCCATTCAGCTCGCGGTCTCCGATCGGCTCGGTGACGTCTTCCAGGAATCCGCGAACCTGATCATCCTCACGGGTTATGTTCTCTATGTAAATACCGAGCTCTCATTGCTCGCGTTCTTCGTCGCTCCGGTGATCGTGATTCCGATCGTGCAGTTCGCACGGCGGTTGAAACGGGCCACGCGAACGACCCAGGAACGGATGGCCGATGTTTCGACGCTTCTCGAGGAGACGATCCGGGGTGTCCGAATCGTCCGGGCGTTCGGTATGGAACGTTTCGAGATATCGCGCTTCCACGAGTCGACCGACCGCCATCTCTGGATCAATCTCAAGGCGCGGCGGATTCAGGCGATGAGCTCTCCGGTGATGGAGCTGCTGGCCGGCGTCATCATTCTCATGCTCGTCTCCTACGCCGCCTTCAGAATCCGGGCTGGCGCGATGACGATCGGCGAGTTCGTTTCTTTCGTTCTGGCGCTTTCGATGATGTACCAGCCCGTCAAGAAGCTGAACAAGGCGAATCTCGCGATTGCCTCCGCTCTTGCAGCGGCCGAGCGCGTCTTCGAGATCGTCGACAGCGCGAACGAGGTCGCCGAAAAACCGAACGGGGTGGAGCTCACAGGAATCGGCTCGGGGATTCGCTACGAGAACGCCAGTTTTTCGTACGACGGTACACGGCCGGTGTTGCACGATTTCACTCTCGACATCAAGCCGGGAGAGATGGTTGCTCTCGTCGGCTCCAGCGGTGCCGGAAAATCGACGATCGTGAATCTGCTTCCGAGATTCTACGACGTCGATGAAGGGCGAATCACCATCGATGGAGTCGACATTCGCGATGCCACGCTGACCTCGCTCCGAGGACTGATCGGCATCGTCACCCAGGACGTGATCCTTTTCAACGACTCCGTCCGCCGGAACATCGCCTACGGGCGGGAAGAGGTTCCGACGGAGGCGATCGAGAGGGCGGCGGAGAGTGCCAACGCGATGAGTTTCATCGAGCAACTGCCCGATGGACTGGAGACGTGGATCGGCGAGAGCGGGACACGGCTGTCGGGGGGCCAGCGCCAGCGTCTCGCGATCGCCCGGGCGATTCTGAAGGACTCCCCGATTCTGATTCTCGACGAAGCGACCTCGGCTCTCGATACCGAGTCCGAACGGCTCGTCCAGCAGGCGCTCGAAAACCTGACGCGAGGGAGAACCACGCTGGTGATCGCCCATCGTCTTTCCACAGTGAGGAGAGCGAATCGCATCATCGTGCTCGATCAGGGCCGGATCGTCGAAGAGGGGACGCACGACCATCTTCTCGCGATGGGCGGCGTATACGAGCGGCTCCACCGCATGCAGTTCAGCTCCGATGATCCGGCCCTGGTCGAGGACAATGGCGACTGAGAAACGGTCCATCTCCGGCCGGATTCTTCCGATCGTCGCATCGGGGCTGATCCGGATTCTGGATCGCACGGTCAGGCTCCGCTGGCTCGGCTCGGAGAATCTCGACGCCGTGCAGCAGGGCGGACAAAACTTCATCCTCGCTTTCTGGCACGGTCAGATTCTGATGATGATCCGGTCCGGCTTTCGACTTCCGATGACCGCGATGATCAGCCAGCATCGCGATGGACAGATGATCGCCGACACCATGGCGAGATTCGGGGCGACGGCCGCGCGTGGCTCCACTACGCGAGGCGGGAGCGGAGCCGTCCGCGACATGGTTCGGGCAGCGAGAGACGGATCGAATCTCGCGATCACTCCCGATGGTCCGAGAGGGCCGCGGCACGTCGCCCAACCGGGTGCGATCGCTCTCGCACGCGCTTCCGGGTTACCAATTCTGCCCGCGGCCTTCGTGAGTGATCGGAAATTCGTCGCGACCTCCTGGGACCGGTTCGAGGTGCCCTATCCGTTCTCACGAGGGGTTTTCTGGTTCGAAGCGCCGATGAAGGTGGAGCGGTCGGCCGACTCGGACGAGCAGGAGCGGCTGCGGTACGATCTCGAGAAAACGCTCCAGCGGATGGCCGCGGCGGGAGAGGAGGAATTCGAGTCGTTATGGTTGAGAGCGCAAAGCGAGCGTCCGGCGACGTAATCAGCATGACCGGCTTCGGTCGAAGTGCCATTTCCGACGAATCGGGATCCGTCACGGTATCGATCCGGTCGGTCAACCACCGCTTTCTCGATCTCAGCGTCCGGCTCCCCGAGCCGCTGTGGGAGCTCGAGCCTCGGGTGCGAGCACAGGTCTCCGAACGCCTGCGGAGGGGAAAGGTGGAGATTGCTGTACGAACCACGCGGTCCGAATCCTCCGGCAGGCGGCTGCTCATCGACGAGGATCTCGCGGTCGATGCCATCCACCGCCTCGAAATCGTGGCGCGGGGCCTTGAGATCGACGAGAAACCGGGGCTCGACACGCTTCTCCGGATTCCGGGAGTTGTCACCGTCGAAATGAGCGATGAGGACGAAACCTGGAAGCAGACGGTCGTGGAGCTTCTGGAAACAGCGCTCGACGCCCTCATGGAGATGAAACGGCAGGAGGGGCGGGCGATCGCGGAGCATCTGGGGGGGATCCTGGCTGCCGCGCGCCAGGAGCTCGGCAATCTGGTCGCGCTTCGCCACGAAGCAAGGGACGAGCTGGTCTCGTCGTTTCGCAAGCGCCTCGACGATCTGGCGGGAACCCTCGACGTCGAGATCAGAGAGGATCGCCTCGCTCAGGAGCTTGCCCTGATGGCGGAGAAAACCGACATCGAAGAGGAGCTCAACAGAATCGGAAGCCATCTGGATCAGATGGACAGCGTGGTGGAGGAGGGTGGCGAGATCGGAAAGAAGCTCGATTTCCTCTGTCAGGAGCTCAATCGGGAAGTGAACACGATCGGCTCGAAAGCGCGAACGACGGGCCTCCGAAGCTCCGTTGTAGAATTCAAGACGCTGATCGAGCGGCTCCGCGAACAGGTTCAGAATGTCGAATAGATCGAATGCCGAACGGCATCCCGACGGAATTCTCTTCATTGTGTCGGGTCCGTCCGGGGCCGGTAAGACTTCCCTGATCGAGCACGTGAGGGTCACGACTCGACTGTGCGGAGTCAATCTCCACTTCTCCGTCAGCCACACGACGCGCCTTCCGAGACCGAACGAATCCGACGGTCAGCAGTACCATTTCGTCGACGACGACACCTTTACCGGGATGGTCGAGCGGGGGGAATTTCTGGAATGGGCCAACGTTCACGGCAAACGGTACGGTACTGCGCGGTCGGAAGTGCAGGGGAGACTGTCGAACGGGGAAGACGTGATCCTCGACATCGACGTTCAGGGCGCCCGTATCATTGCGGAAGATGCTCTGTTGCTCCCGCACTCGCTCAGCGTGTTCGTGTTTCCCCCATCGTTCGAGGAATTGGAGAAGCGGCTCAAGAAAAGGGGTCTGAACAGTGAAGCCGAGATCGAAATGAGGCTCAACAAGGCGCTTCACGAGATCGAGCACGGTCTGGAGTTCTACGATTACGTCATCATCAACGACGATTTCGAAGTTGCGGCCAAATCGCTGGAGGCTGCAATCATCGCCCGGAAGCTGAGGGGCGCATCGGTTGCCGGGCAGCTGCGCGAAATGGCAGAGAGATTCAGGAGGGTACATGGCGCATAAGTACACGTTTGACAATCTCCCCGAGGGGCTGAGCAGTAAGTTTCAGTACGTGATGCTCGTGGCGAGAAGAGCCGAACAGATCATCGGAGGCTCGATGCCGAAGGAGAAGACGAAGCATTCGAAACCTTCGCGGATCGCAATGCATGAGGTCGACAACGATCTGGTGCAGTGGAGCCTCGCCGAAATGAGCGAGGAAGAGCTCCAGGCGGCTGGCTTCGAGGACGCCGCCTCGCTGGAAGAATGATCCCGTGAACGTTCTGCTCGGCGTTTCCGGTGGCATCGCGGCGTACAAGACGCCGGATCTGGTCCGCCGCCTGCGCGACGCCGGTCACGACGTTCGGACGATTCTGACGACCAACGCGACGAGATTCGTTTCTCCGCTCTCGATCGCCGCCGTATCCGCTCATGGCGTCATCACCGACCAATGGGGAGATCCGTCGCGCGGCGGCGTCGACCACGTCGAGCTGGCTCGCTGGGCTGACGTTCTTCTGATCGCTCCCGCGACGGCGAACACGATCGCCAAACTCGCGACCGGTATTGCCGACGACGCGCTGTCGACCTATGCGGTCGCTCATCGCGGCCGGGTGATCCTAGCGCCGGCAATGAACAGTTTCATGCTCGACCATGTGACCGTTCGCCACAACCTCCGCATCCTCGAGGATCGGGGCATCGAGGTGATCGAGCCCGATACCGGGCTTCTTGCATGCGGGGATGAAGGTCGTGGCCGCCTGCCGGATCCCGAAGTCATCATCGCCCGGCTGCAAAGCCGGAATGTCGTGGGGCGCGACCTCGAAGGTATCCGGATTCTGATCACCGCCGGTCCGACGCGTGAAGCGATTGATCCCGTCCGGTACATGACGAACCGCTCGTCGGGTCGAATGGGCTATGCGCTCGCCGAGGCCGCATCGCGGCGCGGGGCGAGCGTGATTCTCGTTTCGGGTCCCGTCGAGATCGCCCCTCCGGTCGACGTCCGCGTGGAACGCGTGACTTCCGCTTCTGAGATGCGGGACGCGGTCATCGCTCTGGCTCCCGAGCAGGACGCCGTCATCATGGCTGCGGCCGTGGCTGACTTCACGCCAGAAGTGGTTTCGGGATCGAAGATCAAGAAGGACGCACATGAACGGTTCAGCATCGACTTCGTGAAGGCGCCCGACATCGTCTCCGAGCTCGCGGCGCTCAAACCGCGACCGGGCGTCGTCGTCGCCTTTGCGGCTGAGACGAACGATCTCGAGAACAACGCGAAGTCCAAGCTCGCCGCAAAGGGGGTCGATCTGGTCGTGGGAAACGACGTCTCCCGGACGGACATCGGTTTCGACTCTCCGGACAACGAAGTCGTCATTGTCGGGCGCGACGGTGACCTCACCCGGCTCGGCAAGGCGTCGAAACGGGAGATCGCGCACGCAATTCTCGATCAGACTCGAGCTCTGCTGAACCAACGCCGTACGCCCAGCCGGGAGGAACATACCGTTGGGTGAGCGCCTCCGCTGGGAAGCGGAGATGCTGAGAGATCTCGGCTGGACCCATCTGAAGCCGCGAACGGTCAGTCCCGAAGAGGATACGTCGAGCGGCGAGGATGTCGAGCGACTCGCGGCGGTGGAGGCAGTTGCAGCGGGATGCGTTCGGTGCCGTCTGAGCGAAACGCGCACGACCGTCGTGTTCGGCTCCGGAAACCCTCGCGCGAGGCTGATGTTCATCGGAGAAGCGCCCGGTCACGAAGAAGATCTTCAGGGGCTTCCTTTCGTCGGGCGCGCCGGGCAGCTGCTCTCCGACATCATCCGGGCGATGAAGCTTACGCGCGAGGCGGTCTACATCGCCAACGTCATCAAGTGCCGCCCCCCCGGAAACCGGAACCCGCTTCCGGACGAGATCGCCTCCTGCCATCCTTACATTCTGCAGCAGATCGAGCACGTCTCGCCGGAGGTGATCGTGACTCTCGGAAAGTTCGGCTTTCAGGCTCTGACCGGATCGGATCAGCCGATCTCGCGAGCAAGAGGACACTGGCAGTCGTTCCTCGACGTCGATCTGATGCCGACCTACCACCCGGCCTACCTGCTGCGAAATCCTTCGGCGAAGAAGGATGTCTGGACGGACATGCGGGCGGTCATGAAGCGGCTCGGAATCCAGGGCTGATCCGCCGGCGGGTTCGCCGGAGGGAGAGTCAGCCTCGAAACGACTCGGCGATCTCGCGCAGCCGCTGGACGATTTCGTCCGTGGGCGCCTGCTCGACCGTGTAGGAATCGAAGCGCTGAAGGATCGGATCGATCATTCCACGTTGCACGAGCATCGTTCTGAAGGCGATGAAGCGGTCCCGGAGCTCGGGCGGGAGCGAGCGCTTGCGGGATCCATCGGCGGCGATCGGTTCCTCGCCGGCTCCCGAGCTCATCTCGGCGGCGAGCGCCGACGCTTCGTTCGCAATCGACGTGGTTTCGGTCATCGGTCGAATTCTATCGAAACCCGGGGTCGGGTCTGAACTTGGAACCCCAATTTTCCAATTTTCCGGCCCTCGGCAAGCATTTCCACGACGGTCGCAACAGGGATGCGAAGTCCCCGAATGCAGGCCACGCCACCCATCTTGCCGGTTTTAATCTTGGTTCGCTCAAAGCTCCTCGGCGAGGCCGAATGGCAGCGAGTTTGATGTGCCGACTGGACGTCGGTGATTGCGATCTGGAAGAATCCGGCGCGTGAGTCGGGGTCTTCGTGCGGTCGCCGTCATGCTCAGCCGAGGCGGTGCGCCGCGGTTCCGAGGAGCGTATGGCGCCGATCCTGATGACGGCGATCACGGCCGGTCTGGCGCTGATCCCGCTCGTCATCGCCTCGGGTGCCCCCGGCAACGAGATCCAGAGCCCAATGGCGCAGGTCATTCTGGGCGGCCTCATCACCTCCACATTCCTGAACCTCGTCGTCGTGCCAGCCCTGTACCTCCGGAAGGACCGGCAGACTTCGAACGCTGACGTAAAGTTGAGTTTCTGGTGAACAACGCGACCTGCTTTCATTCTTCTTGGGACGTGTCTTCTGATGAGCTCCTTTGCTGGACTGGATTTGTATCGCTCTCCTCGGGTGGCCGGACATTGCGGAACATTGTGAGAAGCAGAAGGTCATAGACAATTTTCAGGCTGCCGCCGAGTACCAGCGGCCAGCCAAAGCCGGAGGCTGAGAGCAATGCACCCGCCATCATCGGACTGGCTGCCGCCGCGAGACTGCGCGGTACGGCGGTCACGCTCGCCGCCGCTGCGCGCTCGCCGGGCGTGACGACCGCCATCACATAGGAGGTGCGGGTCGGCACGTCCATTTGCGAGAGCGCGCTGCGTACCAGCAGGAGAGCGACGGCCGGACCGAGGCTCGGCATGAACGGCACCAGCACCAGGCAGATATTCGCCGGCAGATGGGTGAAGACCATCGTGTTGACCAGCCCGATCCGGCGCGCAATCGGCACAGCGACCAGATAGGAGAAGGCCGAGAGTAGCCCGGTCCAGAAGAAGATCGCCCCCGCCGCGGTAAGTGAAAGGCCGAACCGCTCGAACAGCCAGAGTGCCAGAAGCGACTGAACGACGAAGCCCCCGCCGAATGAATCCAGGCTGAACAGGGCGGCCAGCTTCAGGACAATGCGGCGAAACTTGCGCAATGGCTCGGCCGGTTCGGCTGTTGAACCGGGCACTACGGCGGGCAGCCGCCGGTAAAGGAGCAAGGCCGCAAGCCCGAGCAGCGCATAAAGCAGGAAGGCCGCCTGCAAGGCAGTCTTGAGGCCAACTGCGAAGTGTTCTCCCATTATCTCGGGCAGCCCGGCCGCAAGGGCGCCGACGGCGGCGGCCAGCGAGCCTACGAGGCTGTATCGGGCGAACAGCGCCGTGCGGTCACGGTCTGCTACAGTGCGGGTAAGTTGCGCCTGCTCCAGCGGGAGGAACAGGCTGACATCGCCTGAGGATGGGTTGAGGGTGCCCACGAAGGCGATGATGAGAAGGGGCCAGAAATCGTCAACCAGCGCAAAGGCGATACCCGTAAGCATCATGAGCAGCGCTGCGCCCATCAGCAGCCTGCGTCCGGAGAACCGGTGAGCGTAAAGGCCGATCAGGAGGGTGAGTACCGATGAACCGGCCAGGGTCGCCGTGGCGGCAATCCCGACCTCAAGAGCGCCGTAGCCGAGCGTGGCGAGATACACAGGCAGCAGCAGGCTGACCAGGCCGTCGCCGAACGCGCGCAAGCCCCGCGATGTCAGCAGCAGGGCGGCGTCGCTTCCGGCACTTTCCGGCAGGATGCCGAGCCTTCGCTTCCCCGATACTCCCGCCGGCCCCGTTCTCACCGATCAGCCGACGGAGCCGGAGGCGAGATAGAAGGCCACACCGGCGGCCGAGCACGCCGCAAGCACCTTGATCATGCCGATCTTGAACCGGAACACCGCGAGCATGGCGGCGGCCGTGAGGATGAGCGATGGGATGTTGATGGTCGCAATCACCGGTACGTCCACGCTCATGCCGAATGTGTGTACCTCGCGCACCTCGCCGAACAGCACATGCAGGGCGAACCAGACGGCCAGATTCATGACCACGCCGACAACGGCTGCGGTGATGACTGCGAGCGCCGCCGAGAGGGCCTTGTTGCCGCGGATCGTTTCGATGAAGGGCGCACCTAGGAAGATCCATAAGAAACACGGCACGAAGGTGACCCAGGTAGTGAGAACGGCAGCCATGATTGCGGCCATCAGCGGATCGAGCGTACCCGGATCGCGGAAGGCGCCCATGAAACCGACGAACTGAACCACCTGGATAAGCGGTCCGGGCGTGGTTTCGGCCATGCCGAGGCCGTCAAGCATCTCGCCCGGCGCGAGCCAACCATGGCTCTGCACTGCTTCCTGAGCGACGTACGCCAAAACGGCGTAGGCCCCGCCAAAAGTGACAACAGCCATTTTGCTGAAAAACACGGCAACGTTTGTAAAAACATCATCCGGTCCAAGCGTGAGCAACAGAGCGAGGACCGGCCCGAGCCAGAGCAATAGGAGAATCGCCGAGATTCTGATCGACCAGCTGACGGACGGCTTCGCGTGGGAGGGTATGGTCTCGCCAAGGGCGGAATCGGCGTCCGACAGTCCCTTGCCGTGTCCGCCATGTCCGCCATCGACGAGGAAGGCGGGAATACCCGCACGTCCGCCGACGAAGCCAATCGCGGCTGCCGTAAGGATGATGAGCGGAAACGGGACGTCGAAGAAGAAAATCGCGATGAAGGCCGCCGCCGCGAGCCCGAACATAATGTTGTTCTTGAGGGCGCGTGAGCCGATGCGCACGACCGCCTGAAGCACAATAGCCAGCACCGCCGCCTTGAGGCCAAAAAAGAGCCCTTCGACCAGCCCGACATTGCCAAAGAGCGCATAGATAATGCTGAGCGCCAGGATGGCGATAAAGCCCGGCAGCACGAAGAGCGTGCCGGCGACTAGGCCGCCCTTGGTCTTATGCAGCAGCCACCCGATATAAACGGCGAGCTGCTGGGCTTCCGGACCCGGCAAAAG
This sequence comes from Acidobacteriota bacterium, assembly GCA_019347945.1. Classification (NCBI taxonomy): domain Bacteria; kingdom Pseudomonadati; phylum Acidobacteriota; species Acidobacteriota bacterium. Next base: position 65,197 of record JAHWKK010000010.1, read on the forward strand.
CATGCAGTAGTTCAGTGCATGCAAGAACCTGTTCTCACCAATCCATTTCTTCTCATCGACGAGGATGCGGTGCATCACCGCAATCTGGCCGGCGGGTCCGCCAAACGAGAGCGCGGCGACACGCGTCCAGACTCGCAGCGCGTCACGGAAGGGAATGCCATGCTCGGCGGGTTCTGTATGTTTTTCGTTTGCCGTCTCCATGGTTAGGGACGCAATGACCTGTTGACACACCTGTATCATTATTCCATGATGTATGCAGTGGCACGAATCGAATTTCGGGCCTCTTCCAGGGGAGATTTACCAAGGGAGACGAATATGCGGATTATGCCGCTCGCCGCGGCCCTTGTCCTGGCATTACTGGCCGGTCCTGCCCGCGCCGACATCGACTGGAACCAGCTCGAACAGATTTTCGCCCGCCCGGCCACTGAGCAGCCCGGCGGCATTCACCGCTTCGGGTTCCCACGCACGGACCTCACCGTCACGCTCGATGGTGTGAAGATCAGCCCCGGGCTCGCGCTCGGCTCCTGGATCGCCTTCCACCCGGCCGGCGGCGACCGGGTCATGGTCATGGGCGACCTCGTGTTGACCGAAGAAGAGGTCAACCCCGTGATGAAACGTCTCGCCGAGGGCGGGATCGAAGTCACCGCGCTGCACAATCACCTGCTCCGAGCAGAGCCCTTCCCGATGTACATGCACGTCGAGGGTCATGGCGATCCGGTCGAACTCGCCCGCACGCTGCGCCATGCCATCGCACTGAGCGGCACGCCGGGGGACCGCGCTGGCAATACGGCCTGCGAGCCGGCGCTTGATATCGACACGGCAACGATCGCGCGGGTGCTGGGCCATGAGGGTAAAGCCGAGGGCGGCGTCTACAAAGTTAGCATTCCGCGCGCCGAGCAGATTACGGCCGGAGCCATGGCTGTGCCGCCATCGATGGGTACGGCGATCGCCATCAACTTCCAGCCGGTCGGCGACGGCAAGGCGGCGACCACGGGCGATTTCGTGCTTAAGGCCGAGGAGGTCAATCCGGTGCTTCGGACCTTGCGCAAGCATGGTATTGAGGTGACGGCGCTGCACAATCACATGCTGGAAGAGGAACCGCGTCTGTTCTTCATGCACTTCTGGGGTGTGGGTGAGCCTGGGGAGCTGGCGCGGGGCCTGAAGGCGGCACTCGACAAGATCAAGCTGGCAAAAGGCTGAGCGTGGATTCGATGAGCAGGTACGTCAGGGCCACCTGAGTACCAGCTCGATGACGTGGTCCAGCGTCGGTTGCACGATCTCGAGCTGGGTGCGCGCATGCGCACGACTTTCGCGGCTGCGACGAGATCATCGTCTCAATCATGTCGCAAAACGCCTCCCTCCAGGTAAATCTGACCGACCAGCGACTCCCACGGCTCGCATGAAGCTCCTCGAGCATCAGCAACAAACCGGCGATAGCCTTCCCGTGCCTGCCCCTTGTCCCGCGGATCCAACTTCGCCAGAGTCCACTCCGTCTCGAGACAGTTCGGCGCGAGCGCCAGACCAAGCGGAAGCGTCAGTGTCCTTGTCGCGAGGCTGGCGAAATTCTGTGAGGTGCAGTACAGTTTTTCGCAGATCATGATTCGCACCCGCCGGACAGGAGCTGAAGAAGCCAGGAACCAGCTTTCGAATCTGCTCGCCGCAGCTGAACGAGTGAACGGCTCGGTGCAGGGATTCTCTCGGTGGCGACGCTCGTAGGATTCGTGACGCTCTTCGGCATCGCGATGCGCAACGGCGTGCTGCTCGTGAACAACTACCAGCGACTGCTCGCGGAAGGACTTCCCGTAGCCGAGGCGGTGCGTCAGGGTTCCGAGGAGCGTATGGCCCCGATTCTGATGACGGCGATCACGGCGGGTCTGGCGCTGATCCCGCTCGTCATCGCCTCGGGTGCCCCCGGCAACGAGATCCAGAGCCCAATGGCGCAGGTCATTCTGGGCGGCCTCATCACCTCCACATTCCTGAACCTCGTCGTGGTGCCAGCCCTGTACCTCCGGAAGAGCCCGAGAAACCAAAAGTGATTTGGAGGGTCAGATTTAGAATCCGACCCCGTCACAGCGCCAGCCAGACCGACTTCGTCTGGGTGTACTTCTCGAGCGCGTCCCGTCCCTGATCCCGCCCGAAACCGGACTCCTTGAATCCGCCAAAGGGGAGTGCAGGATCGTAAAGGTTGTACGTGTTGATCCAGACGGTGCCGGCCTTGAGCTGATGAGCGACCCGATGGGCGAGGGAGACGTCGCGGGTCCAGACCGCCGCGGCGAGCCCGTAGACGGTGTCGTTTCCCTTCCGCACCGCATCCTCCTCACCGTCGAACCGGATGGTCGCGAGCACGGGGCCGAAGATCTCCTCGCGGGCGATCGTCATCTCCGGGCTGACATCGTCGAAGATGGTCGGCTCCAGAAAGTAGCCCTTTCCGGTCCCGATGTCGGTCCGTTCGCCACCGCTGACGAGTTTTGCACCCTCGGATTTTCCCTTCTCGATGTAGCCGAGCACCGTTTCCATCTGCTCCTTGGAGACGATGGCTCCGAGGCGTGTTTTCTCATTCATCGGATCGTCGGCGACCATCTTCTTCGCGCGTCCCTGGATCCTGTCCATCAGGTCGTCGTGAATGGCGTCATCGACGAGCAGACGGGAGCCGGCAGCGCAGACTTCCCCCTTACCGTAGAAGATTGCGTTCAGCGACCCCTTGGCCGCGGCGTCGAGATCGGCATCGGCGAGAACGATGTTGGGCGACTTTCCACCGAGCTCCAGCGACACCTTCTTCAGCGTCTTCGCCGCTCTGGCCATCAGCCCGCGCCCGACCTCGGCCGATCCGGTGAAAGCGATCGCATCGACGCCGGGGTGATCGACGATCGCATTGCCGACGACGCTCCCGCGACCCGGAATCACATTCAGGACCCCTTCGGGAAGTCCAGCTTCCCGGGCGAGCTCGGCGAAGGCGAGAAGCGAGAGCGACGTGTTCGATGCCGGCTTGCAGACCATCGTGTTGCCGCAGGCCAGCGCCGGCGCGATCTTCCATACGGCGAGCATCAGCGGAAAGTTCCAGGGGGTGATCGAGCCGACGACGCCGACGGGCTCGCGCAGCGTGTATGTGAACGCCCTCGCGTTGACTGGAATCGTTTCTCCGGTGTTCTTTCCGGACCATCCGGCAAAGTAATAGAGGCATTCCGCAGCAGCGGGGATGTCGACGTACTGGCTCTCGAAGATCGGTTTGCCGTTGTCGGCGGTCTCGATTTTCCCGATCTCCGGTGCGTACTTCATCAGCAGGTCCGCGGTACGCCAGAGGACCTTGCCGCGTTCCCTCGGCGCCATCTTCTGCCAGGCGGAGCCGGGCTCGAGCTGAGCGCGCGCAGCCTTCACCGCGCGGTCGACGTCGGCGGGGGATGCCGAGGCTACATCGCCGATCTTTTCTTCTGTGGCGGGATTGATCGTGGCGAAAGTTTCGCCGTTCTCCGCATCGGTGAACTCACCGTTGATGAACAGTTTGGTCTGCAGTCGGTCGAGCTTCATAGTCATGAGGTCGGTCCTGTAGGAAGTCCCATGCCGGGTGGCGTGGCCGGGCAAGCATACACAATGGACGCCGGCTCGGGACTCAGGCGGATTTCGACGGCTCGCTGCGGAGCTCGATTACACCGCGCTCCTGGAGCTCGTGGAAGATCAGAAGCCCGTCGATCTCCCGGATCGGACTGACCTTGAGAATCGATCCGAGATCCCAGTGTCCATCAATGCGCGAGATGACGAATCCCTCGTTCGGACTCAAATCCATCTCCAGGATCTCCTCGACTGGCCGGGTGAGCACGGGAACCATATCGGAGCGGATGCCGCGTTGCTTCAGTACGTTTCCGATGGCCAGCTCCGCATCAGCCACGACCTTCCGGACCTTCGCGGCCTTCGGGTCCAGCTCCTGCGCGGCTCGGAAAGCACGTATCGCCTGCTCGTAGTGCTCGGCACGGAGATGTTTCTGCCCCTGCTGCAGGAGGGTGTCGACGGGGTCACGGCCGTCCTCATCCGTTTCGGTTTCCCGCGACTCTTCGTCATGGAGCTCGCGGACGCGCTCTTCCAGCGTGAGCGCTTCCGCCCTGAGCAGATTCCTGATCGTGCTGTTGACCGCGAAAGACGTCGCACGGCTCTCGAGCATGATGTCGGCGATGCTGCGCTTACCGTCGATCGCCTGGGCGACACGTCGGATCTGCTCGTCGGCTTCGCTGATGACGATCTTTTTCTTCGGGACCGGGATCAGCGCGTCGCTCGGAATGACCTCTCTGATGAGCTTCCATTCGTCGGCGCGGCGGGATCCTTCCATCATCAGCCCTGTCATGTCTACGCTCAGCGGGACCAGTTGCGAGGAGGGAAGCAGATCGTCGTCGAACTCGAAGGTACCCTCGTTCCAGAGGAAGAGATCGTAAATGGTCTCTTCGGCCTTCAGACGCATCAGTCGCAGCAGATCCGTTTCGTCGATGACGCCGATCGTGACCAGAATCTTGCCGAGAAGCATGCCGGACTCGTTCTGAACCTGCATCGCCTTGCTCAGCTCCTCCTCGGTGATGTAGCCATGCGACATCAGGAACTGACCGAGGTATTCGCGAGGGTCATTGGAGGCAGAGGAGAGGATGCGACCGTGGCGAAAATAGATCCGCTTCTCAGTAGCTGAACGGCGTACGAGCAGAGTACCCGATTTTCTCGCGAGTGACGCCCACTGCAGCAGATCGCCGGTGGACATCGTCTGGAGGTTTCCGCTGAGTCCCATCCCATGCGGGCATCCGCCCCCGCGGACACCGTTCAAACAGCCGCGTAAGTATATGACGGGAACGAGACATCGGCGGATATACTTCCGGCTCATGTCGAGTGACGACGCCGATATCGAGACGACGTCCGGGATCCCGCTGCCGAATGCCTACGGTCCGGACGACCTCGCCGAGCGCGGCTTCGATCCGGCCGATCTCGGCGAGCCTGGTTCGTATCCATACACGCGCGGTCCCCGCAGGACGATGTACCGGGGAAAGCTCTGGACGATGCGCCAGTACGCCGGATTCTCCACCGCTCGGGAGTCGAACCGCCGATATCGCATGCTTCTGGAGCGTGGCACGACGGGGTTGTCGGTGGCCTTCGACCTTCCGACCCAGATCGGTATGGATTCGGACGCGGACCTCGCCCGGGGGGAGGTGGGGAAGGTCGGAGTCGCGATCGACAGCATCGACGACATGGAGACGCTGCTCGACGGGATTCCGCTCGCCGAGATCTCGATGTCGATGACGATCAATGCTCCCGCGTCGATCCTGCTCGCGATGGTTCTCGTCGTCGCCGAGCGGCGGGGAATCCCGTGGGAAAAGCTACGAGGAACAATTCAGAACGACATTCTGAAGGAGTACACGGCTCGCGGGACTTACATTTTTCCGCCGCGCCCCTCGCTGCGGCTCGTCACCGACACCTTCGAATTCTGCGCGCGTGAAGTGCCGAACTGGAACACGATCTCGGTGTCCGGGTATCACATTCGCGAGGCAGGATCTACGGCCGTCCAGGAGCTCGCTTTCACCCTCGCGAACGGAATCGAGTACGTCACCCGAGCGGTCGAGCGCGGACTGGACGTCGATCTGTTCGCTCCCCGTATCTCGTTCTTCTTCAACGCTCACAACGAGTTTCTGGAGGAGATCGCGAAGTTTCGCGCTGCCCGCAGGATGTGGGCGAAGATCATGCGCGAGCGCTTCGGAGCAAAGACCGAGAAGGCGATGGCTCTGCGGTTCCATGCGCAAACTGCGGGATCGACTCTTACCGCGCAACAGCCAGAGAACAATGTCGTCCGGGTGGCCTATCAGGCTCTGAGCGCGGTCCTCGGAGGTTGCCAGTCGCTCCATACCAACTCGAAGGACGAAGCGCTGGCTCTTCCGACGGAAGATGCTGCGACGCTCGCGCTGCGAACCCAGCAGATCCTCGCATTCGAGACCGGGGTTGCATCGACGGCAGATCCGATGGCGGGGTCTTTCGCGGTCGAATCGCTGACCCTCGATCTGGAGGAACGCGCCTGGGCTCTGATCGAAAAGATCGACGAGATGGGCGGATCGCTCGAGGCGATCGACGCCGGATGGATCCAGAACGAGATTGCCGACTCGGCATACCGCGCGCAGTTGAGCACCGAGAAGGGCTCCTCGGTGGTGGTCGGAGTCAACCGGTTCGAGGACGACTCCGGGAAGAGCCTCCCGATTCTGACACTCGACGAGCGGAGCGAGGAAGAACAGGTGGAGCGCCTGCGCAGCTTCCGCGCATCACGAGACTCCGACTCGACGCGCTCGGAAGAGCACCGGTCCGCACTTCGCCAGCTCGCCGAGGCGGCGGCACGGGATCGGAATCTGCTTCCTCCGATCGTCGAGGCGGTTCGGCGCCTCGCCACGGTCGGCGAGATCGTAAACGCCCTGAAGGACACATTCGGTGAACATACAGAACACGGGATCTGACAAAAAACGCTACGGCAGGACCTTCCGCATCTTCATTGGTGCAGTGTTCGTCCTCCTCGGGATCGTCGGATCCTTTCTTCCCGTTCTCCAGGGATGGCTCTTCTTCCTGATCGCTTTCGTCCTTCTCTTTCCCGAACACCCGAAGGTCGTCAAGCTGATTGCGAAGATCGAGAAGAAACATCCGAAGTGGGTGAGATGGCTCCATGCCTTCGGTATTGGAGAGCAACCCGAAGAACAGAGGGATACCGGGGAGGCCGAATGTCAGTGAAGCTCGTAATCGAGAGCGGCGCAGTGTTCGAAGGGGAAGGATTCGGCTCGCAAGAGCCGCGCGTCGGGGAGGTCGTCTTCAATACGTCCTCGACCGGGTACCAGGAGATTCTGACCGACCCGTCGTACAGCTTCCAGATCGTCGTGATGACGAGTCCGCACATCGGAAATTACGGGCTGAGCGATGAGGGACTTCAGAGCTCGAAACCACAGGTGGCTGGCTTCGTGGTGCGGGAGATGAGCGAATCGCATCATCGGGAGTCCGGAATGAATCTCGATCAGTACCTGCGCGAAGCCGGCATTCCGGGCATCATGGGGATCGATACACGTGCGCTGACCCGGCTGATCCGAGATGGAGGGGCCGCGCGAGGAGTCATCGTCGATGCGTCCGAATCGAACGACGAAGCGCTCGACCGCATTCGTAAGTCACCGTCGATGACCGGCCGCGATCTCGTCGGCGAGGTCACTTCGAAATCGCCCCGAACGGTCCCCTTTGCCGGCGAAGGCGAGACACCCGCGAGAATCGCCGTCTACGATTACGGAATCAAGAAGCGCATCGTCGATCAGCTTGCGCGACGCGCGGAGGTCGTCATCTATCCCGCGGATACCGACGCATCGGAGATCCTCGAAGGGGGCTTCGACGGCGTGCTCCTCTCGAATGGTCCCGGGGATCCCGAGCCCGTCACCTATGCACAGGAGAACATCCGGAATCTCATCGGCAGAATCCCCGTCATGGGTGTCTGCCTCGGTCATCAGCTGCTCGGCCTCGCGCTCGGTGGTCGAACGTACAAGCTGAAGTTCGGCCATCACGGCGGGAACCACCCGGTGGAGGACCTCAGGACGGGGCGGGTCGAGATCACCGCGCAGAATCACGGGTTCGCGGTCGATCCGGAGTCCCTTCCGCCCGGTGTCGAACCGACACACATCAATCTCAATGATCAGACGCTCGAAGGGTTTCGACATACCTCGGAACCGGTGATCGCGATTCAGTTTCATCCGGAAGCCGCACCCGGTCCTTCCGACTCGGTGCATCTCTTCGGCGAGCTGTTCCGGATGATCGAGGAACACTCCGGCTCCCGCACGGCGAACCGTTGAATCTTCCACTTCTACTGGCGCTTCGCTATCTCCGCCGTCCGACCGACCGGCTGGTGACGCTCGGCGGTCTGCTCTCTCTCGGCGGCATCGTCATCGGCGTGACGGCACTCGTGATCTCGATGGCGCTCATGACCGGCTACCGGCAGGATCTCGAAAAGAAGATCCTCGGCGGTAACGCGGAGATCATGCTTTTCAGCCAGACGGGCCTGATCCGCGACCCCGACGCGATGATCGCCCGGGCGGAATCCGTCGAAGGAGTCGCGAGGGCGTGGCCTGCCGTCTTTCAGGGGGGGATCGTCACCTCGGAAAAGAACGTGCGGGGAGAAGAAGTCATGATCAAGGGGCTGGCTTCCCCGCTCCCTCCCGGCGAGCAGCTTGCCAGAATCGTCGGAGGGCGGGAGCTCAGAAGCGCCGGCGGAGAGTGGACCGTCGCGATCGGCACCCATCTCGCGCGCCGGCTCGGCGTGACCGTCGGCGAGGTCGTGACCATCACCGTTCCGACCGAGCGTTCGGGGTCCTTCCTGCCGCGCTCGGAGACCTGGACGGTCGGGAATGTCTACGAGACCGGGTTCTTCGAGCTCGACGATTCCTGGCTCTTCACCGACATCGAAGCGGCGCGGCAACTTCTCGCTTCGCCCGGCATCACGGCTGCGATCGAGGTTCACGTCGTCGAGGGGAGCAACCTCGACACCGTGATCGCGGGACTCGAGCGGGAGCTCGGAGACGGCGTCACCGTCACCGACTGGCGCAGAGGCAACCAGCAGCTCTTCCATCTTCTGGCGCTTCAGCAGTTCGGGCTCTTCCTCGTGATCGGGATGATCGTGCTGGTATCGACATTCAACATCGTGTCGATGCTCGTGATGACGATTCACGAGAAGGGACGGGAGATCGCGCTGCTGATCACTCTGGGCGGGGAGTCGCGCCTGATCCGGAAGACGTTCATCTACTACGGCTTGATCGTCGGGATCGTGGGAAGCGCTCTCGGTGTCGGCATCGGCGTGGTCGCATCGCTGATCATCACCCGATACGAGCTCGTATCGTTCGGGCCGGAGATCGCGCAGGTCTATTTCGTCTCTTCGATTCCATTCATCAACCGTCCGCTCGATCTTCTGACGATCGCCGCTTTCTCGATCGGCATCTGTTTCATCGCCGCGTATGCCACGAGCTCCCGAGCGACGCGAGTCCAGCCGGCGGACGCACTCCGGCATAGCTGATTTCAGGGATCAGGGATCAGGGATCAGGGATTAGCGCACGCGCGGGGATCGCCGAGCCTGCAGAAACAACCGAACTCGCGTACTCAAACCAACGTCATCCTGAGCGGGCGGTCGGGCGGGCAGGCGAAGGACCTCGCAGGTTGGGACATCAGACCAGGCGAAGCGCTGCAGGAGGGTCGAAGTCCAACAATTTCATGGTCGTTCATCAGGAGCCGCCGAAGGACGCGAAGGATCTGGTCGGGGGATCGTGAGTCAACGTGGCGGATTGATGCAAGGTGAGTCACGAGCCACCCAGATTCTTCGCCCGCGCTCCGCCGGACTCAGAATGACGAGTGTTTTGTTTGCGCGAAGCAACGATCATGGACGAATGACCGAACGCTCCATCGACTCCCGCCCGGCGAGTTCGTTGACGATCCTGTCCTGGAACATCTAGCCGACTGCATCGAAGAACTGGAGCGAATCGAGAACGACGGCGCAGCGCGAAATTGAGCCGCAGCAGGCCGACAGATCCACGAGTGGGCTATCATCCACCGGCGATTCGGAGGGCGATTCCGAAAGCTGACCCGATTTGGACCCGGCACTCACATCCAGCCTGATCATCGTCGCCGCGGGGCTTCTCGCGGGCGGAATTCCGCTGTTTTTCGAATGGTCTCACCGTCAGGCGCACCAGTGGATCGCGTTCGGCGCCGGCGTCATCCTCGGAGCTGCATTCATCCACATGATCCCGGAAGCGCTCGAGCTCGCCGGCATCCGCAACCTCGCCTGGCTTCTCGGCGGCTTTCTGCTGCTCTACGGAATCGAACAACTCACGATGTCGCATCATCACTCACACGACGAAGAATCGGGTGCATTTCACGAGCTCGGGCTGCTGACCTTCATCGGGATCGCGGTGCACGATCTCGTCGATGGCATCGCGCTCGGTTCGGGCCATCACGTACCGGAGCTCACGCCGTCGCTTTTCGCCGCGCTGGTGCTTCACAAGGTGCCGACGGCGTTCTCGCTGACCGTCCTGCTGTGGCATGGCGGCTACCGGAAGGGGAAGATCATGTTGATGCTGCTGGGGGCACTGCTGATGATCCCGCTGGGCGTCCTGATCTTCGACCCGGTCATGCACCGGCTCGGCGACGATCAACCGGTGGCGGTGGGCCGTCTAATCCTCTTTTCGGCTGGAACATTCATCTACATCAGCGTCTACGAACTGCTGCCGGAGATGCACCGGCTGTCGAGCCAGCACGCGAAGATAGGCCGATTCTTTCTGGTCGGCCTCTTCTCGATGTTCCTGCTGAACCTGCTGCACCCGGTTGTGTGAGCGCGGACTCGCCTGCTTCTGACAGAATGGGCGCATCACGAATGCCAATGGGAAGGCGAAGACGACACAGCTCCGGCAGATGGCCGATGCGCGAAGCTCGAGGTGCCCGTAAAGAGCTCGCCGGCCGACCGCGTCGGGACAGGATGATGGCAAAGAGCGTCAAATCGATCGACGTCGATTCCCGAATTTTCGAAATCCGGGGTCAGAAGGTGATGATCGACTTCGACCTTGCGGAGGTCTACGGCGTCACGACGTCGGCTCTGAACCAGGCGGTGAGACGCAACGAATCCCGATTTCCGGACAATTTTCGATTCCAGCTCACCCGGCAGGAGCTCGAGAACTTGAAATCACAATCTGTGACATCAAGTGGACATGGTGGCCGCCGAAAGCTGCCCTGGGCGTTTACCGAGCACGGCGCGATCATGGCCCGGCAACTACCTGGCTGAAATTGGGTGACGTGCCCGAATCCTGCACGCTCAGACCGCGTTATAGAATCCAGACAGATGAAGCCAGCCGAAAAAGTCACGCTCACATCCGGCAGACGGGTCCTGTTTCTCACCAAAGATCCGGATCTGATCCGGAAACAGCTCTCCGGAGAGCTCGACCTCACGCTCGACGACCTTCAGGTGCCCGACGATCTTTTAGACGACATCAACACGGACGCCATGACCCCTGCCTGGGTCTGCTTCCGGCATCGCCCCGAGGACATTGCCAGGGATGCGTATGCCGGATTGATCGTCGATGGGGCGCGGCTTTTCGAGACCGACGCACTGATCGACGGCAACTTCGAGGTGATCGTTTCCGGCTACCGGAAGGGGACGGGAAGCTCGAGGGAGACCGCCGTCCAGGCGGAGAAGTGGAGCGGGATCCGGATCGCGATCGCCGAATCGTTCGCTCCGATTCACGCCCAGAACAACATCAATCAGGGCGTCCTCATGGGGGATTACGAGGTTCTCCGGCGACTGATGCAGGGCGATTCTATTCCCCTCTCGGAGCTCTACGAGGACTACGACCCGATCACGCAGCTGATCGTTCGCTGGGGTGGACTCTTTCCCTTTGCGAAGGCGCTCGAGAGCGGAGAGATCGAGATTCCACCGATCGACACCGGCGAGCGGCCGATGAACATGACCGAGAAGGTGCTCGCCCGGCACCTCCTTCCCGGCTGTGGAAGCGAGTACGTCAAACCGGGTGATGCCGTTCTCGTCAACGTCGATGGCGGATACACGCACGAGTTCACGACCGCCCAGGTCCATCATTTCCTGACTCAGGAGTATGGCCCCGATTACGAGATCAGGAATCCCGCCAAATTCGCGGTCTTCGAAGATCACCTGATTTACGCGGACGACGTCGACAAGATGCGTCCCTTCATCCCCGAGATCCAGACGCTGCGGCGGATGCAGCGGGAGTTTCAGCAGCACACGGGAGTTCGGGATTTCTCGGCGGTCGATCGAATCTCGCCCGGAATCTGTCACGAGGTGGCGCGGGAGGAGCTCGTCGATCCGGGAGACTTCATCCAGGCGACCGACAGCCATACGTGCATGGGGGGCGTGAACAATGCGCTGTCGTGGGGTGTCGGTGCCACCGAATACGCGAACCTCGTCCATTCGGGATTCACGCAGGTCGAGATTCCCGAAGCGATCCGGTTCGATCTCGTGGGCGAGCTGCAGCCGAGCGTGACCGCGAAGGACGTGATGCTCCACATCCTGCTCGAGTACGCACGTCCGCAGAAAACGCTCAACCGGGTCATGGAGTTCACCGGCGCCGGCCTCGCGACCCTCTCGATGGACGAACGGGCGACGCTCGCGAACATGGCGACGGAATGCTCGGCACGCGGAGCAATCGTTGCCGCGGACGAGGAGACGTACCGCTGGATCGCGTCACTTCGACCCGATGCCGACGTCGATGCGATGCGGGCCCGGTCGGTCGCACCCGATCACGGAGCCGAGTACGCCGGCGGCACGCACGTCATCGATCTCGCCGTGATCGTTCCGATGGTGGCGCACCCGGGCGATCCCGATCACGGGATTCCGTCGGATCCGACCAACGGAGAGCTGGTCGCCAACGTCGCCGACGTCGAGATCGACATCGCGTACGGCGGAAGCTGCACCGCTGGAAAGATCGATGATCTCATCTTCTATCACCGCGTCTGCGCCGAGGCGGTGCAGGAGGGGTTGAAAGTCGCTGACGGCGTGAGGTTTTACATCCAGTTCGGCTCGCGCATGGTCGAGGAGTTCTGTCGCGAACAGGGGATGATCGAGACGTTCGAGAAGGCGGGGGTCGAGCTGATCCACCCCGGATGCGGCGCCTGCATCGGCTGCGGGCCGGGCGTCTCGACCGAATCCGAGCAGGTGACGATCAGCGCGATCAACCGGAACTACAAGGGGCGCTCCGGCCCGGGACGGCTCTGGCTCGCCTCGCCGCTGACCGTCGCGGCATCCGCGTTCACCGGGCGGATCACGGCGTTCGAATCGGGCATGTTCGCTTCGATGCGCGAAACGGTCACGACCGGCTCGAGCGAGCGCGCCCGATGAAGAAGCGATTTCTTCTCGACGCCTGGCCTCTCCTCCGGCAGATCAGAACCGGGAGCGACGGAACGGGCGCCGAGGCGATGTCCGATCGAACCCGAACGCTCGAAACGAAGACGAAGGGTCTGCGCGCAACGAAATCGATCTGTCCCTACTGCGCCGTCGGTTGCGGACAACTCGTCTATGCGAAGAATGACCGGCTCGTCGCGATCGAAGGGGATCCTGAATCGCCGATCTCACGGGGGCGCCTCTGCCCGAAAGGTTCGGCGAGTCATCAGTTGCTCACCCATGCCGGACGACTGACGAAGGTGAAGTATCGCGCCCCACGCGCCACCGAATGGACCGAGATCCCGCTCGATCGTGCGATGGAGATGATCGCCGAGCGCGTCTGGGAATCGCGCTCGCGGACCTTCGTGCCCGAACGCGACGGCCACCAGTGGATGCAGTGCGCCGGGATCGCGCACCTCGGTGGTGCGACGCTCGACAACGAAGAGAACTACCTCATCAAAAAGCTCTTCACCGCCGGCCTGGGGATGACGCGCGTCAGCAACCAGGCCAGGATATGACATAGCTCCACGGTGCCCGGTCTGGGCACCTCGTTCGGACGCGGCGGGGCGACGACCGCCCAGCAGGACCTCGCGAACTCCGACGCGATCCTCATCATGGGATCGTCGATGGCCGAAAACCATCCGGTCGGCTTTCAGTGGGTGATGGAGGCAAAAAAGCGTGGTGCCAAGGTCATCCACGTCGATCCGCGGTTCACCCGCACGTCGGCCGTCGCCGACTACTGGCTTCCTCTACGCGCGGGATCCGACATCACATTCCTCGGGGGACTCGTCAATCATGTGATCGAGCACGATCGGATCTTTCGCGACTATGTCGTCGCGTACACCAATGCGCCCGTCCTTCTGAGAGACGACCTCCGCCTTCCGGACGAGAACGAAGGGCTGTTTTCGGGGTGGAACGGTGAAGAGGATCCGACCCGCTACGATCCGGAGAGCTGGTTCTATCGGAACTCCCGTGAGCGTGCGAACCGTGAACCCGACTCCTCCGACCGTGGAGGGGAGGGACTCGACTTCGAAGGGATCGAGCGCGACGACACGCTCGAAGATCCTCGCACGGTCTATCAGAAGCTGAAAGCGCAGTTCAGCCGGTATACCCCCGAAATGGTCCAGCGAGTCTGCGGAGTGCCGCGGGATCGCTTCGTTGAGATCGCCAAGATCTTCAGCGCAGCGTCGGGACCGGAGAAGACGGCGGCGATCTGCTATGCGGTCGGATGGACCCAGCATTCGTCGGGCGTCCAGACGATCCGGACGGCCGCGATCCTCCAGATGCTGCTCGGTAACATCGGAAGGCCCGGTGGCGGCATTCTCGCTCTGCGAGGACATGCGTCGATCCAGGGGTCGACCGACATACCGACGCTGTTCGACATCCTGCCGGGTTATCTCGCGATGCCGAAACTCGGAGAGTCGGCAAACCTCGACGCACATCTATTCGCTCACAAGGTCGATAAAGGATGGTGGGCGAATTACGACCGGTATCTCGTCAGTCTGCTCAAGGCGTATTACGGAAGCGCGGCGACCGAGTCGAACGACTGGGGCTTCGGCTGGCTCCCCCGCGTGACTGGGGATCATTCTCATCAGGGCTACTGGCTCGAGATGGCGAGAGGCGAGCTGGAGGGGCTCTTCGTGATGGGGCAGAATCCGGCGGTCGGCGCCCCGAGCTCCGGTTTCGAGCGAAAGGCGCTCGCGCAGCTCGACTGGATGGTCGTTCGCGATCTGGTCGAGACCGAGACGGCGAGCTTCTGGCGGAACTCCCCCGAGGTGCGGCGTGGCGAGACGAAACCGGAGGAGATCGAAACCGAGGTCTTTCTCCTTCCGGCGGCGGGCCACGCCGAGAAGGATGGGACGTTCACGAACACCCAACGCCTTCTCCAGTGGCACGACCGCGCCGTCGAGCCTCCGGGCGACGCCCGCAGCGAGACGTGGTTCATGGTCCACCTCGGGCGCCTGCTCAAGGCGCGCGCAGAGGAGGAGAATCGGAAGATCGACGAGCCGCTCCGCGCTCTCACCTGGGACTACCGGACCGATTCGAAAGGGGAGCCGGACGCCGAGGAGGTTCTGCGGGAGATCAACGGCTCCAGAACGGCGACCGGAGAGCTCGTTTCGGGCTATGGGGACCTCGAGGCCGACGGTTCGACTTCCTGCGGATGCTGGATCTATTCGGGCGTGTTTCCGGAGGAAGGGCGGAACCGGGCGCGGGAGAGAGCCCCCACCGGCCCCTACGCCCAGGGATGGGGCTGGGCGTGGCCCTCGGATCGCCGCATCCTCTACAACCGCGCGTCGGCCAGACCCGACGGCGCCCCATGGAGCGAGAGCAAGAAGCTCGTCTGGTGGGACGAGGTCGCGGAGAAATGGACGGGGCTCGACACGCCCGATTTCGCGTCATCGAAGCGGCCTGATTACATCCCTGACGACGGTGCGACGGGGGACGATGCTCTGCGAGGTGATCGGCCTTTCATCATGCATCAGGATGGAGCCGGGTGGATCTGGGTACCGTCGGGTCTGAGGGATGGCCCGCTTCCGGCGCACTACGAGCCGCTCGAAGCACCGATCCGCAATCCGTTCTACGATCAGCAGGTGAATCCCGCCGCGACGAGACTGGAGCCCGATCCGACGCGGTGGGCCGAGTCGCCGGACGAGCGCTATCCGTTCGTTCTGACCACCTACCGCCTGACCGAGCATCACACGGCGGGCGGAATGACACGCACGCTTCCGCGGCTTGCCGAGCTCCAGCCGGAGCTCTTCTGCGAGATCTCGCCGCAGCTCGCCTCGGAGCGCGCGGTTCGGAATGGCGACGAGGTCGAGATCGCCACCCCGCGCGGACGGATCCGGGCGAAAGCGCTGGTTACGCCACGAATGCGATCGCTCGAGATCGATGGGAAAGTCGTTCATCAGGTGGGGTTGCCCTATCACTGGGGCTCGAACGGAGTGGTGACCGGTGACATCGTGAACGATCTGGTCGCTCTGTCGGAAGAGCCGAATGTGAAGATCATGGAATCGAAAGGTCTGCTGTGCGATCTGCGTCCCGTCGGGAGCCGGACGTGACGGCGACCGGATTCTTCACCGATGCGACCGTCTGCATCGGATGCAAGGCATGTGAAGTCGCGTGCAAGGAGTGGAACGACGTCCCGGACGACGGATTCTCCTGGAGCGGCTTTTCGTACGACAACACGGTCGAGCTCGGCCATTCGACATGGCGACACGTGAAATTCGTCGAGGGGGAGCCGGAGCCCGGTCCCGGTGGCGCCGCACCGGAAGCTGCAACCTGGCAGTTCCTCTCCGACGTCTGCAAGCACTGCGAAGTCGCCGGCTGCCTCGAGGCCTGCCCGACCGGTGCGATCGTCCGCACCGAGTTCGAAGGCGTCTACATCCAGCCCGACATCTGCAACGGCTGCGGGTACTGCGTCGTCACCTGTCCTTTCGGCGTCGTCGACCGCCGACCGGACGACGGCCGGGCGTTCAAGTGCACGTTCTGCTACGACCGTCAGAAGGAAGGGCTGACACCGGCGTGCGCGAAGGCGTGTCCCACCGAGTCGATCGCGTTCGGACCGCTCGAACAGATGCAGGCCAAAGCCGAGGAGCGGCTCCTCGCGCTCAGGAATCAGGGAGTCGTCGACGCGGAGATCTACGACGCGAAGGGAACCAGCGTGGGCGAAACCCATGCGATCTTCCTGATGCGGGGGAGCGCGAGGGATTTCAACCTTCCCGCAAACCCGGTCGCTCCGACACAGTTCCTCGCGAAGGGTTGGGGCGCCGCCGCAGTCGCCGCCGGCCTGATCGTCGGGAGCATCGCCGTCGCCTTCCGCGACTGAACGAACCAGACTTGTCAGGGCCTTTTGCCCGGCTTCCAACCCCCAGAGGTGAGTCACCCCGCCCCTCGATTTGGGAAATCATCCACTCTTGAGTATGTTAGTATGAACGTATGAAGCGCATAACGATGAGCCTTCCGGAGGACCTGGCAAAGATGGTCGAGTACGAGGCCGAGGCGAGGCGTACCAGTGTCTCGGAGGTGATTCGGGACGCCATCATCGCCGTCCTTTCGCCCTCCGTCAGACGCGTTTCCTGGGCGGGCATCTGTGATGACGGCGAGCTCCCCCGCGCGGCCGACATCGACGAAGAGCTCGAGCGAGAGTGGCCGGATGTCATTGATCGCGATCGTTGACAGCGGTCCGCTTCTGGCGGTCGCGAACTCCGCCGACCCCGACCATGAAGGCTGTCTGGCCCTCCTCGAGGACACCCGCCATCATCTCGTCATCCCCGCCTTCTGCGTCGCCGAGGTGAGTTTCATTCTCGGGAGGCGCCATGGTCCCGCGGTCGAGGCGATGTTTCTGCGAGGGCTGCAGGACTTCGATGTTCGTGGACCGTCGCGGGAGGAGTGGCCCAGAATCTCGGAGCTCGTGTCAACGTACGCCGATTTTCCGCTCGGCGGAACCGACGCGTCGGTGGTGAGTCTCGCCGAGACCGTCGAGACCGAACTGATCATCACACTGGACAAGCGTCATTTCTCCGCCGTGCGGCCGCGGCACTGCTCCGCCTTCACACTCGCACCCTGATCCCGGAAGTTTGCGATCTCGCTTTCCTAACGAACTGCTGGTTTGATCGGCGCTTCGCTGGGCCTGACTGTACTCATTCTGGAGGTCCCTCGCTTGCCCGCCCGTAGGTACGCCGAATCGAACCAATTCGCAAGCTCGCCGCCCGCTCGGGACGACCGGGACGGGGAAGGCTGTGTCAGCGTCGGTTAGGGGCAGTCAGTCGCATTCAGGCCATGCGGCACAATTTGCCCTCGACTCAAATGCTTTTACCGCCCGGTCGTCCCGAGCGGGTAGTCGGGCGGGGCGCGAGGAGCCTGCCCTGAGGGGTGAGCGGTGGCGGGAACCGAAGGGACCTCTCATGAGAGTACAGTCAGACCAAGCGGAGCGCCGGCCCCACTTCGCCCTTTCTCCGACTCTCTCGCGTTCATTTCCGATTCACCGGCGCGTAGCGTCGAGCAATTGCTCCCGATGAAACGGGTGAAGAAAAGACTCGGGTATACAGGAAACCGCGCGATAATCCCCCCGTCTGGAGGAGCCAATGACTCAGATCGAGCCGAACGCCGAGCCGAATGCCGACGAGAAGGATGCCACGGGAGAGATCCGCGACCGGATCGTGAAACTCAGCAGCGAAGAGGCGGCAGAGCTGCTCGACGAGACCCATCCGCATCTTTCCGTCGAGGTGCTGCAGCAGATCAATCCAGCCATTGCATTCGACATTCTCGAAGAGATGGACGTCGATGCGCGGCAGGCCATCCTCGAAGCGGCGCCGCCGCTTCAGCAGAACCAATGGAGCCGGAACGAGAACTACGAGGAGGACACCGTCGGGCGGCTGATGGAACCACCGCTCACGGTTCTCCTTCCTCACCAGACGATCAGCGACGCGATCGACGCCGTAAAGGATCTCGCGCGGACGACGCTCGTGACGTATCTCTACGTGGTCGACGAGGGGGGACGATTACTCGGACTGGTCACGATGCGGGATCTTCTGCTCGCCGACGATGATGCGATTCTTCGCGATGTGATGGCCGCCGAGCCGTTCACCCTCAGTCCTCGTATGGAACTGCCCGAGGCGATGAAGCTCGTGGTCAGCCGCCATTTTCCGATCTATCCCGTCGTCGAGGAAGGAAACATCCTCGTTGGCCTGGTCCGGGGGCGTGTTCTTTTCGAGGAACAGGCTTTCGAGATCAGCGCCCAGCCGGGCCGGATGGTCGGCGTCGACAAAGAGGAGCGGCTATCGACCCCCTGGCCGCGAAGCCTCAAGTTTCGGCATCCCTGGCTCCAGCTCAATCTCTTCACCGCGTTCATCGCCGCGGCCGTGGTCGGCATCTTTCAGGGGACCATCGACGAAATCGTGATTCTCGCCGCCTTCCTTCCGGTGCTCGCCGGGCAATCCGGGAACACGGGCTGCCAGGCCCTCGCGGTTGCACTCCGAGGACTGACCCTCGGTGAGCTCGACAGCGGGAAGGAGCGTGCGCTGGTCGCGAAGGAGGGTCTGCTGGGGCTCTTCAACGGCGCGATGGTGGGGGTGACCGCAGCGATCGGAATGTACCTGGCCGCCCGCGCGCAGGGGGCCGCGGAGCCGCTGACGCTCTCGTTCATCGTCTTCGCGGCGATGATCGGAAGCTGCGTGGTCAGCGGAATCGCGGGAGCGACGATCCCTCTGATTCTTCGAAAGCTCGGTGCAGATCCGGCGACCGCTTCTTCGATCTTTCTGACCACGGCGACCGACGTCGTCAGCATGGGATTGTTTCTCGGCCTCGCGACGCTCCTTCTGATCTGAGAGGCGCCATCTGACGGCCCGGGGCATAACCGGGAATCGCTCCAAGTTGGTAAGCTACAAAGTGCCGCAATGACGTCAATCCAGTCCGAAGTCGATCGCTTTCGCGATTTTCTCGAAGAGCACGGCCAGAAGCTGACCGCGGAACGGGAAGCGCTCGTTCGCGAGATCTTCGCCACGCATTATCACTTCGAAGCCGATGAGCTCCTCTTCCGGCTGAAGCAGAAGAACGTCAAGATCTCGCGCGCCACGATCTACCGCGCGCTCGACCTCCTGGTCAAATCGGGAATGGTTCGGCGCGTTCACCTCGGTGAGGATCACTTCCATTACGAGCGCGTCACGCGTGACGAGGAGCATCACGACCATCTCATCTGCACGACCTGTGGGGCAGTCGTCGAGTTTCACGACGCCGATCTCGAGGCCCGCAGAAAGCTCATCTGCGAGAACCATGATTTCGAGCCGACTTTTCACAATCTCCAGATTCTCGGCGTCTGCAAAAGATGCAGACGAAAAGGGGAGCAACCGGAAGCTCCCGACCGCGTGCAGATGATCGAACTGCGGAAGAACTCGCTTCGCCAGTGACGCGCGGGCGCAGCGCAACGTCACCCATCACAATCCGCGATTGAATGTGCCGCCCCGTCGGGGCTCAGCACTGTCATGTGATTTGCTGTCCGGGCCCTTCCGGGCCCGGCTGACGCCGTGACGGCCCTTCGGGCCTCGAGCCGGTGGCAATGCGGTTTGCGATCGCCACGAGCTTGCGCGATGTCTCACACCACCGGGAGGGCGAGGCTCCTGCCGAGCCGCACCGTCACGAGCTTGTGTTCCAGTGGACAATCGGAGAGAGTGTCGCGTTCCACGCGGCCGTTGACGCGTCGCTCCCGCGCCGCGTCCTCATTCCATCCTCCCCGCAGCGCGCGGAGCGCGCCGCGAACGACCAGGCAGGAGCTGGCGGTCCAATCCGGGAATCGAGAGCTCCTGCCCCCTCTCGCTCGTACGTTGCGACATAATCGATCCGACCTGAGGATGGGAGTGAATTGAGCACATTCGAACGGATCGAGCTCGCACCGTGGACGATTCGGGAGTATCGGACTGGCGCGGGACCGCCGCTGGTCCTCCTGCACGGATTGAGCGGGTCCTTCGGATGGTGGAAGAAGAACATCGACGCGCTGGCGGAGAGGTTCACCGTCTTCGGTGTGGACCTGGTCGGATTCGGCGCCGAACGGACGCTGACGGATGCTCCGCTTCCGCTCCCTCTCGACGACGCGGTGACTCTCGTCGAGCGCTGGATCGCGACGCGGATCGGTGAGCCGGTGCATCTGGTCGGTCACTCGATGGGAGGCGCGATCGCGATTCACTTCGCGGCGAGCTTTCCCGCCAGTACGCGGTCGCTCACGCTGGTATCCTCGGCCGGGCTCCCGGTCGCGCTTCGGCCTGGTCCCCACGTTCGGGCGATGCTTCGGCCTCCTTCGACGCTGCTCTCCTTCGTCCCCGTTCTGCTGCGCGATTTAATGAGAGCAGGGCCCACCTCGGTCGGGCTCGCGCTGTCGGAAGTGCTCCGGCGGGACGTCTCTTCGATCCTGCCGACGCTCGACATCCCGACGCTTCTGATCTGGGGAGATCGCGATCCGGTGATTCCTCTTTCCTACGCAGAGCGCTTTCGGCAGCTTCTTCCTGCCTCGAGTCTCGAGGTGCTCGATGGGGCCGGACACGTCCCGATGTGGGACCAGCCCGCTCGCTTCAACGAGATCCTGCTCGACTTCCTCGTCTCCCTGGAAGGCGCTCCCCGGTCCACGCGCGATTCGCTCGGCGCTGCGTTCACGTGGGGGATCCGCGGTTGCGAAGGACGCATCTGTCATCGAGCCAGCTCCGGCAGCCCCGATGCCGTCCTGATTCACGGGCTCGGGATTCGTTCGGGATACTTTCGACGGCTCGCGCGCGCCCTCTGGACGCGGGGGATCGGCGCGATTGCTCCCGATCTTCCAGGCTATGGGCACAGCAGGCACGCGGACGCCCGGACGATCGATGAGATCGTCCTCGCGATCATCCGGTGGGCGGACGAGGTCGGGCTTCGCAATTCCATCTGGCTCGGCCATTCGACCGGCGCACAGATCGTCGAGAAGGTTCAGCGCGCGCGGCCCGATCTCGTGCGCGCGTCGTTCCTGGTCTCTCCGATCTGGAGCCGCGAGCCCCATCGCCAGCTTTCCCTGCCACTTCAGATCGCGCTCGACGGTCTGCGAGAACCCTACGGTCTGATCGCGATCGCAGTCAGATCCTACTGGGAGTCCGGCCTGCTGCGGCTCGTCCGCAGCTTCTTCGATTACGTTGGCGATGCTTCAACCGTTCCGGAGAGTCTGCCTCCCGACACGCGGCTCGTGATCGGAGAGACCGATCCACTTCTCGATCGCGAGTGTCTGAAAGATCTGGGAGTCGGAACTGTCGAGATCGACGGAGCGCATGGCATCGTCTATTCGACTCCTGAACGCCTCTCCGGGATCGTGGCGGGTCAGCCGGAGACCGGTTCGGGTGGAGGCGACCCGGCCGCACCATCCTCGTCCCCGGTAATCTGAATCACCCGCAGCGCTCCGCTCTTCACGTGAAGATCGCGCTGAGGGAAGGGGATGCGGATGTCGTGCTCCATCAGGCTCTGGTGGATCGCGTAGTTCACCTGGCTGATGAACTCCCCTCGATTCTGAACCATCTCGTCGGTCCAGGCACGAAGCTCGAAGATGAGCGCGCTGTCGCCGAACTCGCGAAACCAGACTTTCGGCTTGGGTTCGGCAAGGATCGCGTCCACTTTCCCCGCAGCTTCGAGAAGCGCCTTTTCGACCTCACGCGGTTTGCTGTCGTAGCTGACGCCTACCGGAACGCCGAAGCGGATTCGTCGATCGTTGAAGGTCCAGTTCGTGACGTTTTCCGTCATGAATTTCGAGTTGGGGATGATGATCGCCACGTTGTCGTTGGTCAGCACAGTGGTCGATCGAGCCCGGATCTCGACGACGCTGCCATTGACTTCGTCTACCTCGATGCGATCACCGATCTTGATCGGCCTCTCGAAAAGGATGATCAGGCCGCTGACGAAATTGTTGAAGACTTCCTGCAGCCCCAGGCCGATCCCGACACCGACCGCTCCGGCAATCACGGTCAGAGTCGTCAGGTCGATGCCCGTGCTCTGCAGAATGATCATGAACCCGACGACGACGAAGACGTACTGGAAAAGCGTTCCGATGACCGTGCGCGTGTTCACGTCCATCGAGCTCCGCCCGAGAATCCGGTTCTCGAGAAGGGATTTGAGAATCTTCGAGACGAGTAATAGAAGAAGAAGGAGAAGCGCGACAAAGAGAAGTTTTCCGAGGGTGATCTGGGAATCCTTCATCAGCGGCGTGTCGAGGACCGCGCGAACCTGCTGCAACCCTTCCTCCCAGGTCGCCGTCACCCGTTCCGTAGCCATTACCGCGCGATCCTCGATGAGAGCATTTGCGCGAGCTCCGGATGCCGGGGACGCGCGAAATCGATCGGTGTCCTCCCGTCCGAGGCTTCGGCGGATGGATCCGCACCGTTGTCGAGGAGGATCTGGACGATTCGTTCGTTGCCGCGGGCCGCGGCGTTGTGGAGCGCGGTGAATCCTCCCTCGGCCATGGCCCAGGAGACGTCAGCGCCGCGCGATACGAGAAGCTCGACGACCTCGGTCTGATCGTTTGCCGTCGCCGCCTGGAGCGGAGTGTTTCCCATCGCCCCTGACACCATGTCGATCCCTGCGCCGGCGTCGAGGAGAATTCTGACGACGTCGGCGTGCCCGAAGAACGCGGCGAGGTGGAGCGCGGTCCAGCCGTCGGGGGCGCTGGCGCTGACGCTTTCCGGATCGGCTTCGATCAGCTCGGCAACGCGTTCCGTCTCTCCCGCAGCGGCGGCTTCGTAGAGATCGAGGGCCGGATCCCACGTCAGAATCACCTCCGCAATCGCGGTCTGACGGTTGTAGAGCGCAGTGAGGAATGGACCGACGCCGTTTTCGTCGCGCTGCTGAAGAATCGCGGGGTTCTCCGAGATCGCGGCCTTCACACGCTCGATCTGACCGTTGCGGATGTCCTCGAAGAGACTGCTCATCAGAGGAAAGTGTATAGCAGCGGGGGAGTGAGGTTGGAGGTTTGAAGTTGGAGGTTGGAGGATAGCAACAGGAGGATGGTGGCCAGTTGTCAGTTGCCACCTTGTACAGGTTGATTGTTACCACGCCGACGTGGACGGAGAGGACTTAGACTCGGTTGCACTCAGTCCGCGGGTTGCTTTGCGCCACGAGCCCCCGCCCAGATCCTTCGCTGTCCTTCGGCGGCTCAGGATGACGAGGGGTGGTTTTCGCGCGAGAGTAAACATTCCTCCATGATCTCGCTTCGCGCAAACGCCGCATCCGTCATTCTGAGCCCGGCGGAGCGCGGGCGAAGAATCTGGGCGGCGGAACGTGCGTCCTCCAACCTCCAACCTCAAACCTGCTTCTCCAGCAATTCCGTCAGCGCGGCCGCGAGCGCCTCGTAGTCGGAGAGATCGTTGTACATCTGGGCCGAGACGCGCAGCAGGCGGCTCGGCGGGGCCGGCCAGGCGACGACCGGCACTTCAATCCGGAACTTCTCGAGCAGCTCGTCCTGGATCGGGTCGCCGTACAAGCTCGTCGGCGGCGCGTCGCCCGATCCGTCCGGGAGTCGCACGGCGGCCATCGAACCGAACATCTCCCGCGGCACCGGCGGATCGATCCGGAGCGCGCGGCAGAGAATGTCGTAGCCCTTCAGTACGAGCTCGTGATTCTCGCGGGCGACGCCTGCGATTCCTTCCGGATGAAGCTTCTCCATGAAGTCGATCGCTGCGCCGGTCGCGAGCCAGGCCGTCGGATCGAACGTTCCCGTCCAGTCGAACTCGAGGAGATATCGGCTTCGATCGGTTCTCGGAGAATTGGCGCCATGGCTGATGATCGCGGGCCGCGTCATCGACCTGCGATCTTCGCGGGTGTGAAGAAAAGCCGAGCCCTTCGGTGCGCAAAGCCATTTATGACAGTTGCTCGTGTACCAGGCGGCTCCGAGCTCGTCGAGCTCCAGCGGGACCATGCCGACCGCGTGGGCGCCATCGACCAGGGTCTCGACGTTCCGTCGGCTCATCTCACGGCAGATCCGGTGCACCGGGAAAATGATCGCCGTCTGCGAGACGATGTGATCGATGAGAAGCAGCCGGGAACGATCCGTTACCCTCTCGAGAATCGCGTCGACGATGCCATCCTCGGTGACCCCCTCGAACGGGATCTCGACGACCTTCACGACGGCCCCCGATCGTTGCGCGACCCGGTCGATCACGTTCCGGCAGGCATTGTACTCCTGATCGGTCACGAGGATCTCGTCGCCCGGGCGGAAGTCGATTGATGACAGGACCGAGTTGACGGCGGTGGTGGCATTCGGCACCAGCGCGATCGACTCGAAGGATGCGCCCACAAGGCGTGCGATTCTCTCCCGGACGGCGTCGAGCGCCTCTTCGAGCTTCCGCACGAAGAAGATCACCGGCTCACGCTCCATCCGCTCCCGCAGACGGGTCTGCTCGGCGAGAACGACCTTTGGCGCCGCCCCGAATGATCCGTGATTCAGAAAGACGATCTCCGGATCGAGAAGCCAGTGCTCGAGCATCGGCGCTCTCATCGCGCGATCCTCGATCCGGGCCCGGCCAGCTTCGACAGGATCAGCGTGCCCTCACCGGCACCGTGTGCATCCCCGTATTTCCTTCATCAGGCTGGGACGCCATCACGCGGATGTTCGACGCGGCGTCGTGACGGGGAAGCGTCGCGGAGAACGTGCTCTCCGTCCCCGCATAC
Organism: Acidobacteriota bacterium; assembly: GCA_019347945.1. Taxonomy (NCBI): domain Bacteria; kingdom Pseudomonadati; phylum Acidobacteriota; species Acidobacteriota bacterium. The sequence goes on from JAHWKK010000010.1 coordinate 90,281, forward strand.
GTCATCGGAACTTCCGACACGATCCGGTCGCCGTCGAGCAGCTGAGCGACGATGTCGATCTCGTCCGAGTCCCACAGACCCCCCGGCTCGGTCGGGCAGCCGCAGGTCATCCGGACCCGCGCCTGAACGGCGATCTGCTCGGTCCCCGCGGACTGTTCGAGCACTTCGACGATGAACCCGTGAAGCTCGAGCAGGAGGCCCTCTCCATCGATTCGGTCCCCGGGCGCTACGAGGAGTCGCTTCGAGCTCTCCGTGATCGCCTGCCGATGACCGAGCGGGCCGCGGGCGGTCACTTCGATCCAGGTCGGAGAGTCGAGAAGGAACACCGCCTCGAATCCGGCGGCATCTTCGGTCGCGTAGATTGTCCCGTCCCGAGGATGAGGCGTGCTGATGATCCGACCGGTGTCGCCTGTGCCGCCCTGCTGTTCCCCTCGTGCGAGCTCGCGACCCGTTCGGGCGTCGGCGACCGTGATCTCTGCCCCGCCGACCCCGCTGCCGACGATCTTGGCATCGCGGGAGACGGCGCGGACAAGAACGGAGGTGACTTCCGGGGCGTCGAGCTCCGTAAAAACGGAGTCGGGGATTGCGCGGGGAGCGGATACGTCGCGAAATCCGATCGTGCGGGTTCCCTCGGGAGGGATCCGATCGGAGGCCAGCATGATGTTACCGACGCGATGCCATCCGACCCAGCTCCAGGGACGCGGCGGAGGCTCCTGCCCTTCGAGGACGAATGCCCATCGGTCGACCATCCCCGTCTTCCGATCGACCCAGACCCAGTAACGGTCGCCCGGGGTCAAACCGACCGACTCGAACGAAAGCGCAAGGACGTCGTAGTCCCGGCCGTTCATCGTCTCGGTGCGATCGAGCGCGAGGTTTACCCCGGGATCGCGAAGTTTGTAAGGCATGAGCAACCAGTAGGTGTCGTTGATCCACTGCGCGTAGCCCCGATCGATCCACGTCTGCAGCTCGTCGCCCGCCAGCTGGCGTCCGTCGAGAAAGGCACGCCCTCTCTTCTCGTTCAGATTCTGAATGACGACGTAGCGCACGCCCTCGCCAGTCGATCCCTCCACCCGGTGCCGGCCTTCCCATTTGTCCCAGTAGTGCGTGCGACGCGCGAGTGTCTGCTCCCCATCGGCCACGACGAACGAGAAGGTGAGAAACCGCGTGTCGTTCCAGGCCTGCTCTCCGCCGAGCGCGTTCATGACCCTCTCCGCGACGGCATCGGCGGCGGGGGAGCGCTCACCGAGGATTGGAGATGCGACGAGGGCGAGCGAGGCGAGTATGAGGATGAATCGGGTTCGCATGAATCCCTCCCTCATCGGATCATACAGGAGCCGGGAAATCGACACGCGGTCACGAGATGGCGACAGGGGCGGATGAAGCCCGCGACGCCCCAATTACGATCGAAAGGTCGCACTGAAAGGGAAACGGAGATTTGGCCCGCAGGGGGAGCTCAGCGCTCGACTTCGATCGACCGGCTTCCGCCGTCGAGAACACGCCATTCGCCCTTCTCGTAGGCCAACCGGTAGGTGACCCGGGTCGGGCCATCCTGAGCGGGTGTTTTCAGATCGAAGCGAACGACCGCGTGAGCAGGATCGGAGAATCCGGGGCGGGCAACCCTCAACGTCACGTAGGGAGTGGGGAACGTCGAGAGGAAGTTCTCCCAGTCGAACTCCCGCTCGCGTTCGAACTTGGAGAGGTCAGTGATGACGAAGTTGCGGGGGAGGCCGTCGGGGAGGATCGCGATCCGCTCCTCGTTTCGCTCGATGAAATCCTTACGCGCCTTCTGGTCGCGGGTATTCGGCGCGAGCGCCTCGGTTTCGTGTCCGACGACGATGGTGTTGTCGCGGATTGGCGTCTGTGCATTCTCGAAGTGATACTTGAGAGCGACGCGCACGACCTGCAGTTCCTCTTCAGGGGTATGAGCATACCCGGTCGTCGCAAACAGCGCGGCCACGATCACGAGGGTAGATCTCATATTGTGCAACCTCCTGTATTCTAATTACGAACGCGGAGGCATTTGGTTACGCATCTGTGACGGTCACCGATCGGCGCCGCAGTTCGCTTCGACGAACCGAGTCACCTCGTACATCCACTTCTCCCGTTCATCCCACGCCAGCGTCCCATGCCCGGACGCCTCGAAAACCGACAGCGAAGCCGACGTTCCGATCCGCTGCTGGAGCTGCTCGCCCAGGGCGAACGGGAGAATCGTGTCGCTTCTCGAGTGCATGACGAGAACGGGAGAACCGGAATCGCGGGACCACTCCGCGGTCCGGAGACCCTCCCAGGTAAGCAGGTCGACTCGCAGCGGAGCGTAGATCGCGCGAGCGGCCTCACGCAGCGACGCGAAGGAGGAGTCGAGGATGACGGCACAGACGGGTCGGTTCGCGGCGATCCAGGCAGCGTAGGCGCCTCCGATCGACTCTCCGTACACCGCGATCGGGGCATCGGTCAGCTTTGCAAAGGTGTCGTACGCGGCGATCGAGTCGAGGTAGAGAGCGGATTCCGACGGGGTTCCGTCGCTCCGGCCGAAGCCTCGATAGTCGTAGACCAGCGTCGTCAGTCCCGCGCGCGCCAGCTCCGCCGCTGCATCCGCTCGAAACGTCAGGTTGCCCGCGTTTCCATGGGACCAGACGATCGCGCCCTTTTCCGGCCGGGCGCGGAAGAGCCAGCCGTGGAGCCGGACTCCGTCGTCGGTCTCGAACCAGACGTCCTCCGGCACCGGAACGAGCTGGTCCATGTTCCAGAAACCCTGAGGGTAGGCATAGGGAAAAAAGAGGGAGGTCTTCCGAAGCAGCGTCGCACCTCCGAAGAGGACAGCTGCGACGACGACGAGCCCTGCGATGGCCGTCAGCACCCTTCTCACCATCGTTCCGGTCGTAGTTTCATCCCTGAATCGTACGCGAAGAAGGGCGATCATCGAGGCCATTGCGGAACGGCCCGCCGGCGCGATAGGCTGGAACCGCTCGCCCGGACCCGGGCTCGAGCGGACCCACATCTCTGCTGGAGGCTTCGATGAACGGTATCGTCAACATTCCTACTCCGGTCAACGAGCCGGTGCGAGAGTATGCGCCCGGCTCGGCGGAACGCGCGTCGCTCGAGAAAAAACTCGAGGAGATGATGTCCGAAAAGATCGAGATTCCAATCATCATCGGAGGAGAAGAGATCCGGAACGGCAATCTCGATCAGACCGTCTGTCCGTTCGACCACGCGCACGTCCTCGGCGACTTCCACCAGGCTGGAGCGCCGGAAGTCGAACAGGCGGTCGAGGCTGCAAAACGGGCGTGGGAGGAATGGTCGGAGATGCCGTGGGAAGCGCGCGCGGCCATCTTCCTGAAGGCGGCCGACCTGCTGGCAGGGCCGTGGCGCGACACGATCAACGCCGCGACGATGCTGAATCAGGCGAAGACAGTTCATCAGGCCGAGATCGATTCGGCGTGCGAGATGATCGACTTCTTCCGCTTCAACGCCGCGTACATGGAATTCATCTACCGCCAGCAGCCGCAGAGCTCGCCCGGCGTCTGGAACTACGTGGAGTATCGCGCGCTCGAGGGCTTCGTATTCGCGGTGACGCCGTTCAACTTCTCGTCGATCGCCGGCAATCTCCCGACGTCCGCCGCAATGATGGGTAACGTCGTTCTCTGGAAGCCGGCATCAACGGCGATCTACTCCGGCTACTGGTTCTACCGGATGATGGAAGAGGCAGGGCTCCCGCCCGGGGTGATCAACTTCCTTCCCGGCCACGGCCCCGACGTCGGCGATCCGGCTCTCGATCATCCCGATCTCGCGGGAGTTCATTTCACCGGCTCGACCGCGACCTTCCAGTCGATGTGGAAGCGGATCGGTGGAAACATCGCCCGATACAGGACCTACCCGCGCATCGTCGGCGAAACGGGAGGGAAGGATTTCGTCTTCGCCCATCCCTCGGCGGATCCGGTCGAGGTCGCGACCGCGCTCGTTCGCGGGGCATTCGAGTATCAGGGGCAGAAGTGCAGCGCGGCATCGCGGGCGTACATCCCGGCTTCGCTCTGGGACGAGGCTCGTGACTCGATGACCTCGCAGCTCGATGAGATCTCGATGGGCTCGCCGCTCGACTTTTCGAACTTCGTCTCCGCGGTCATCGATGCGAAATCCTTCGCGTCGATCAGAGACTACATCGAGCACGCGAAGAAGGAGGGGGCGGACATCATCGCCGGTGGCGGCTGCGACGACTCCACCGGATACTTCGTCGAGCCGACGGTGGTCGTCACGAAGGACCCGAAGTTCAAGCTCATGAAGGAAGAGATCTTCGGTCCAGTCCTTACGATTTACGTTTACGAAGATGACGAGATCGATGAGGCGCTCGAGCTCTGCGACACGACCTCCCCGTACGGACTCACGGGTGCCATCTTCGCGCGCGACCGTTATGCGATCGTCGAGATGATGCGAACGCTGCGACACACCGCCGGGAACTTCTACATCAACGACAAACCCACCGGAGCGGTCGTCGGACAGCAGCCCTTCGGCGGGTCTCGCGCTTCGGGGACCAACGACAAGGCGGGCTCCTACCTCAATCTCCTCCGCTGGACCTCGCAACGATCGATCAAAGAGACGTTTGTTCCCGCACGCCACTTTTCATACCCGTTCCTCGGGAAATAGAACGGGGATTCGGGAGCCTCCGCCCGGATTCTCCGCCCGCGCTTCGCCGGGCTCAGAATGACGAGTGTTGTGTCGTTGCAGCAAAGGGACGATCATGGAGGTATGTTTGCCCTCGCGAAATCCCAATACTCGTCATCCTGAGCCGTCAACCAGGGAAAAAGACCCGTGGGATCGGAAAATGAACACGTGCTACGCCGGAGAAAGGGCGAGGTGGGGTCGGCGCTTCGCTGGGCCTGACTGTACTCGTTCTGGAGGTCCCTCACGCCCCGCCCGTCGATACTCTGAATCGGAACGAATCCGCAAGCTCGCCGCCCGTTCGGGACGACCGGGGCGGGGAAGGATGTATCTCAAGCGTCAATACCGGCGTGTGGTGTCGTAACCTGCGGCATTCGAAGCCAGACGGCGGGACGATCGGTCACGTCACAAGCTTCTCCGTCCCGGTCATCCCGAGCGTGCGGTCGGGCGGGGGGCGAGGGATCTCTCATGGAAGTACAGTCAGACCAAGCAGAGCGCCGATCAACCAGCATTAGTTCATCCTGGAGCCGCCGAAGGACGGCGAAGGATCGGGGGGCCGGCTCATGAAAGAAAATCACAGTCAGCGGCACCGGTGATTCACGATCCCATACCATTGTCAGAGCGATGGACGACGAAGACCGACCCGATGATGACTTCCCCGAGGTCGTCGAGATTCCGATTGAGGACTTCATCGACCTCCATCCATTTCGACCGCGGGAGATTCGCGACGTCGTCCTCGACTATCTCGAGTGCGCTCGGGAAAAAGGGTTTCGCGAAGTCCGCCTTATCCACGGCAAGGGAATCGGGGTGCAGCGACGGATCATCCGGTCGCTGCTCGAGGAGCTCGACTTCGTCGAATCGTTTCGCGACGGCGGTCCGGGCGGCGGAGAGTGGGGGGCGACGATCGTGACTTTAGGGATTAGGGATTAGGGATCAGGGATTAGCATTCGCGCTTCACGGCCAGATCGGCCCATTCAGTACGTAGTGTCGGCTGCGGGGACAAAACCTTCCTAAGCCAGGACCCACGTGCGAAGTGGGTCCGCTCGCCATCCCGACATTGCGCTAATCCCTAATCCCTAACCCCTAATCCCTGAATCCGCGGCATTCCCCGGCGCTCTTTTCTATTATAAAGAGAGAAGGAGGATTGATGACGTCACTAGCAGAGGATCTTCGTCGCGTCAAATCGTACGACTACACCGAGGACGACTTCACACGCTTCGAAGAGCTCCACGCCGAGATCCGTGAGCTGAAAGAAAAGCAGAACGCGGTCATCGTCGCGCACAACTACTACCGGCCGGAGATCCTAAAAGTCGCCGACTTCATCGGCGATTCACTCGAGCTGTCGCTGATGGCCTCCGAGGTGTCGGATGCCGACGTCATCTGCTTCTGCGGCGTTCACTTCATGGCGGAGACCGCCAAGATCGTCAATCCTTCGAAGACGGTGCTTCTGCCGAACGTTCTCGCCGGCTGCCAGCTCGCCGACTCGGCTCCCGCCGACGCGGTCGAGGCGAGCATCGAGGAGCTCAGGGAGAAGTATCCCGATCTGGCCGTCGTCTCCTACGTGAACACGACCGCGGCCGTCAAAGCGCTGTCCGACGTCATCTGCACCTCGGCGAATGCGGGAAAGATCGTTCGGGCGCTTCCAAACGAGAACATTCTCTTCACTCCCGACCGGAACCTCGCCGCTCATGTCGCCGAGGAAGTCCCGGAGAAGAACATCATTCCGTGGGACGGATTCTGTTACGTGCACCAGCAGATCACCCCGGAAGAGATCGGCAGGATCCGGGATGAAGATTCGGAGATCCGGATTCTCGTCCACCCCGAATGCAGAGCCGACGTCGCCGATCTCGCCGACGCCGTCCTGTCGACTTCCGGAATGGTCCGTTACGCTAAGGAGAACGATGGCGATCGGTTCCTCGTCGTCACCGAATGCGGGCTTTCGGATCGCCTGGCGATGGAAGTACCGGACAAGGAGTTCGTGAAAGGCTGCAAGGTCTGCACGTTCATGAAGGTCACCACGCTCGAGGATGTTCGCGATTCGCTCGCCAATCTTCAGTATCGGATCGAGGTGCCGGAGGAGATCCGGATCCCGGCTGAGCGCGCTCTCCGGCGGATGTTCGACATCCAGGAGCGGACCGCCGACGAGCCTGACCCGGTGGCGCGCGAACAAGGCTGACGGGAAGCGGATGCACCGGCTTCGGTTGAAGGTTCGATATCGTTGGCTCGATGGCCAGCTCTCCCGTCTGGAACTTCGGAAGAAATGTCGCGTTCATTCCGGCTTCCGTCGAGGTGCCGGTCGATGAAGCCCAGCTTGTCGACCTGCTCGCAAACAATCGCGACCGGCCGTTCCGGGTGCTCGGATCGCTGCACTCCTGGAACCGGATTGTCGAAACGAAAGGGCTCGCGCTCGATCTGAGCCGGTTCGACGACGTTCGCGTCGAGAGCAGAGGTGATCGTTCTGTTGCTCACGCCGGCGCCGGATGTACCATCGAGAACCTCCTCCGCGCACTCGATTCGGCGGGGCTGACTCTTCCGACAATCGGAGCGGTCAAGCGGCAGACGATCGCCGGCGCCATCGCAACGGGAACCCACGGATCGGGCGCCCGAAGTCTTTCGTCGTACGTCACGGCGGTTCGGATGATCACGCTCGACCGTGAGGGTGTCCCATCGGTGAGAGTCATCGATTCGGGGTCCGGCCTCGAAGCCGTCCGCTGCAGCCTCGGGGCCCTCGGGGTGATCACCGAGGTGACGATCGAGGTCGTACCGAAATTCTCGATCGAGGAATCTCTCGAGAACGCGGAATCCCTCGACGAGATCCTGTCGTGGGAGGAGGAGTATCCGCTTCAGCAGTTCATTCTGATGCCGTGGGCATGGACCTGGACGAGCTTCCGGAGGCGCGTCGTCGAGCGCCCTTCCGGCTGGGTCAAACGTCTGTTTCGCCGGGGGGTCAACGCTCTGTTCATGGACTTCGGTCTCCACGCACTGCTCTGGCTTCTGATTCGGACGACCGGGGCGAAGAGTGTCCTGAAACGCGTGGTGCCGAAGGCGATCATCACCGGTGTGGTCGTTGCCGATGACAACGAACGCATCCTGACGATGAATCATCACTGGTTCCGGCACGTCGAGATGGAGCTCCTGATTCCGCCGGACCGCATTCACGAAGCGGTCGACCTCGTCCGAGCGCTTCTGGAGATCGCGGCAGGGGAGCGGCGCGCCGACCCGGCGATCCCCGGCTCGAAACGGATCGAAGGGATCTGGACTCATCATTACCCCATCTTCTTCCGGCGCGTTCTGAACGACGACACGATGATCTCGATGTCCGCTCCGCTCGCCGCGGAACAATGGTGGTATTCGCTGAGTCTTTTCTCGTACAGTCCGGAGCTCGAGAACTTTGCGGCGATGGTCAATCTGATCGCACGGACGCTAGCGAGGGAGCTCGGCGCACGACCGCACTGGGGAAAGTTTCATCGGCTCGAAGCGGTTGACCTCCGCGGGCTCTATCCGAGATATGACGAATTCGTCGAGACCGCGCGGCGGTTCGATCCGTCGGGGAGATTCGCCAACGATTACCTCTCCGGCACTCTCGGTTTATGACAGCATGTGTAAGAGTTTCCAATAGGGAGCACAACCAGAAGGAGGATGAAAAATGAATGTCGTCATCCATTACTGCGTCGTTTGAAACTACCTGCCGAGAGCCTCCAGTCTGGCGGCCGCAATCAAGCAGGAGCTCGGCGTCGAAGCGAAGCTCGTCCGGGGGAAGGATGGGATCTTCGACGTCTCAGTAAACGATGAACTGATCTTTTCAAAGCATGAAACGGGTCGTTTTCCGGATGAATCGGAAGTGATCGCGTCGATGCGGAAACTCGGAGAGGCCAGCGGTTGATCGACGTCGAGGAAGTCAAGCGAATCGCCTCGCTCGCGAAGCTCGAGCTGAATGCAGAGGGGCTGGAGAAGATATCGGGCGAGCTCAGCCGGATCCTCGACTACATCGACAAGCTTCGGGAGCTCGAGGCGGCGGAGCCCGAGGGCCATGAGATCGCGGCTATGGAGCCTCGCGACGATCGTGTCGTCGAATCTGTGCTCGATGCCGATGCCATTGCCGCGAATGCCCCCGATTTTCGGAATGGCTTCTTCGTCGTTCCTCCGGTGATCGGATGAGCTCTGAGAAGCTGACCGAGCTGCCGGTGCGCTACGCGGTTCGCGCGATGGCGAATGGGGAGCTGTCGCGAGCGGACTACGCGGATGCGTTCCTGCAGAATGCGGCGCGGCACGATTCGTCGCTCGGATCTTTTCTCGAGCGCGACCCGGAAAGGACGGTCTCCGCGCTGGAGAAGGTTCCTGCGGGGCCGCTCTCCGGTCTGACGGTCGCCGTAAAGGACAACATCGAGACGCTCGGCTTCCGTACGACGTGCGGATCGCGGATGCTCGAAAACTACCGCCCGATGCGCAATGCGACGGTGATCGATCGCCTGCTCGCGGCCGGAGCGGTCGTTGCGGGAAAGACCAACCTCGACGAATTCGCGATGGGGTCGTCGAACGAGAATTCCGCTTTCGGTCCATGCCGCAACCCGTGGGACCTCGAGCGTGTCCCTGGGGGTTCTTCGGGTGGCTCGGCGGCCGCGGTTGCGGCGAGGATGGCTCCGGTCGCGCTCGGCTCGGACACCGGCGGTTCGGTTCGGCAGCCCGCGGCGCTGTGCGGAATCGTCGGAATCAAGCCGACGTGGGGGAGGGTGAGCCGCTCGGGTCTGGTGGCCTTCGCATCGTCCCTCGACCAGGTCGGGGTCTTCGGCAAGCGGGTGGACGACGCCGCGCTGGTACTCGAGGTCATCGCGGGACACGATCCTCTCGATGCGACGAGCGCGCACGTCGCTGTCGGTCCGTATGGTGGATCCTCGAAGGTCGAAAATCTCGAAGGCGTCACGATCGGCGTCATCGCGGAAGCCGTTCAGATGCTCGAGGGCGAAGTGAAGGAGAACTTCGAGCGCTCCCTGGCGACTCTCAGGAACGGCGGCGCCGAGGTCCGAGAGGTGAGCATTCCGATGCTGCCGTACTCGATCGCAACCTACTACATCATCGCGAACGCCGAAGCGAGCGCCAACCTCGCGCGCTACGACGGAGTCCGGTACGGCCACCGCTCGGACCGGCCCGGCACGCTCGAGGAGTTGTATACGCGGTCGCGAACCGAAGGGTTCGGCCCTGAGGTCAAGCGACGGATCATGCTGGGAACCTTCGCGCTTTCGTCGGGCTATTACGATGCGTACTACGGCCGGGCCCAGCGTGTAAGGGAGCGGATCCGGAGAGACGTCGACGCAGCGCTCGCGAAAGTCGATGCGCTCATCTCGCCGACGACACCGGAACCGGCCTTCCGGATCGGGGAGAAGATCGACGATCCGCTCTCGATGTATCTCAACGACGTGATGACGGCGTCTGCGAATCTGTCCGGTCACCCCGCGATCGCGATTCCGTCGGGTTTCACCGAAGGCGGGCTTCCGCTCTCGCTGCAGATCACCGGCCCGGCGTTCGGCGAAGCGAAGCTGTTCGAGATCGGCGGCTGGTTCGAGCGCGCCACCGACGCCATCCGGCGCCCGCCGCTTCTTTCATAGCCCCCGGAAGAGGGCGAGAGCATCGTCGGGTTCAGCAGCTATCACTACGTCTACGACAGCGGACGCGAAGGCGACTGGATGGTGACCGGCTTTTCCTCGAGAAAATCCAGTCTCACCCTCTACATCATGGCCGGCTTCGGCCGATACGACGAGCTGATGAAGAAGCTGGGCAAGTTCAAGACCGGACAGTCCTGCCTTTACATCAAGCGTCTCGACGACGTCGATCAGGATGTCCTCTGCCAGCTCATCATCGCATCCGATGGACAGCACCCCGGCCTGGTGAAATGATCTGCGCGTGAAGACAAACGGAAATCGTCTGCCGGGCCGGCTCGACCGGGTCGACCGCGCGATCACGCACTGGATGGCGGAAAACGGGGTTCCGATCCTGAGGGTGAGTCTGGGAGTGATCTTCCTCTGGTTCGGCGTTCTGAAATTCTTCCCCGGACTGAGTCCGGCCGAGAGCCTTGCGGCGAAGACCATCTCGGTCATGACCGCGGGATTGGTCTACCCCGCCGTCTCGCTCCCCGTGCTGGCCGCCTGGGAATGTGCCATCGGTCTCGGGTTGATCTTCGGTGTGGCGCTCCGGCTGACGATCTTTCTCCTGCTGGCGCAGATGCTGGGGACCGTGACGCCGCTCTTCTTTTTCCCCTCCGAGACGTTCCGGCTGATCCCGTTCGTGCCGACGTTGGAAGGACAGTACATCATCAAGAACGTCGTGCTCATCAGCGCGGCGCTGGTGATCGGGGCAACGGTACGAGGCGGACGGATGCACGAGGAACCGGACGACGAGCCTCCGATCCTGAAAACGAAGTCCGGTCAGTCGACGAGCTGAAGCACTGCGCGTCTTACGACGGTCAGGCGACGCAGACCATGTCCTGAGCGCAGCACATCGGGCTCTTGATCTTTCCATGTCCCTCGGGGCACTTCGAGATCGCAACTTTGCTCCCGTCGTCCTTCTGAATCGAGTCGTGCTCGAGCTTCTTTCCACACTTCCCGCATGTCATGTCGACACTCATTCCGCACTGCTTGCATTCGTAAGTATTAGCCATGAAACGATCCTACCATTCCGTCGGGGGAGAGGGAATGGGACCGGCTCAATGCCGGGGTTCGACATAAGCGGGGTCGGAGTCTGGACGTTCTTCGTCCGGTCTCCCCACCTTTCACCCTATTCGGGCGCAAAACTTCACACGGGGTCGATCGGACCGAAAAACCGAAGACTGGCCCCACTTTCGCGCCCCCCTTCTCCCACTTTTCGACCCCCGCTGCCCCGGTAGAACAGGCGAAAGCATAGCTTTTAAGCGTACGACTTTGTAAGATGACGCTGAACCGGACACTCTTCACATGAAGCAGTTTCCCGCTCCAGGCGAAGGTAAACAAGGGTTTATTTACGGACACTAATAGGTCTAACCCGCAATGGCGATCGGCGGACACCAGCAACCGATGTATCCGGCAAGTCCGGGAACGAATTCATGCTCGAGCTGTGGCTCGATCAACCTAGGCGGACAGCAATCGTGCAGCATGTGCGGCTCCGAGCTTCCGAAGTGGGTCGCGGGCCTCGCGCCCGGCAGCCTCATCGGAGAGAAGTACGAGGTCATCAGCCTCCTCGGAGTCGGTGGTATGGGCGAGGTCTACAAGGTTCGCCATAAGACCCTCGAGATCATCCGCTGCGTCAAGCTGATGAAGAAGTCGCTGATGGAGGATGAGTCGTTCCGCAGCCGGTTCATCCGAGAAGCACGGATCGCGACACGGCTCCAGCATCCCAACTTCGCGATCGTTCACGAGTTCGACGTCGCACATGACGGATCGTACTATCTCGTCTCCGAATTCATCGACGGCATCACGATCAGGCAGTGGAGCAAGCGCCACGGGCGCTTTCCTCTCGATCTGACACTCCACCTCGCGATTCAGGTGCTGTTCGGGTTGCGCCATGTCCATGGCAAGGGCCTCCTTCACAGAGACATCTCCGCTGACAACATCATGCTGACTCTGGATCATGACGAGCGACCCGTTGCAAAGATCATCGATCTCGGTATCGCGAAAGTACTGGAAGGGCCGGCCGACCTCACACAGGCGACGCAGGTCGGTGTGTTCGTGGGAAATCCGAAGTACGCATCTCCCGAGCAACTCGGAATGCTCAATGAAGACGAGACGATCGACGAGAGGGCCGACCTCTACTGTCTCGCGGTCGTGCTCTACGAGATGCTGGCCGGTGTTCCGCCGTTCACGAGTCACAATCCGCAGGGATATGCCGTGAAACACCTCACTGAGCCGGCACCTCGGATCACGGATCTCGACCGTTCGCTGCAAGTTCCTGAAAAGCTGGAAGACGTCCTGCTCAAAGGGCTCGCGAAGCGCCGGGATCAGCGGTATCAATCGGCAAAAGAGTTTTCGCAGGCTCTGCGCCCCTTTTTGAAAAATCTCGAAATCGATCTGGACGTTTACGGAGAGCAGATCGCCGCCGATCTTCCCTCGCATCAGGAAGAAGTGCTCCTGAGAGAAGTGACGCCGCTACCCTCGACCCATCGAGGTGAGGGCGGCGTCCCTCAGGCCCGAACGGCTCGTCAGAGGCCGGAGGAGGAAGCCTGGGAAGAAGCAGACGAGCTCGGCACGGCCGAAGCTTATGCAGACTATCTAAGATCCTATCCCGCAGGACGTCATGTCGCGCAAGCGAGGAGCCGGGTCGAAGAGCTTCGCATTCTGACGCGGCTCGCATCACTCGAGGAATCGTATGACGTCGAGGAGCTGAAAAGAATTGCCGCCACCCACTCGCGGCACTCGCACATCGGAAGGATGGCGCGTGAAACGCTGGAGCGGGTCGAACAGGCGGTCACAGAGCAACGTCGAGCAGAAGAAGAAGCATGGAAGCAGGCAGCAGCCGAGGGAACCGAAACGTCGTGGAATCGGTACATCGAGTCGTATCCCGGCTCGGCCAGACTCGACGCTGCGCGGCAAAACCGCGACGAATCCCGCTCGTTCATGCTGGCGCGGCAAATCGACACCGAAGACATGTGGCGGTCATACCTCGGTTCATGGCCGGGAGGTGCACACGCACCCGAGGCCCAGAAGCGACTCGATGCACTCGTTCGCGCGAGAGAAGAGGAGGAGAGGGCGTGGTCGCTGGCGGAAGAAGAGGGTACGGCAGACGTCTGGACCGCATTCATCAATTCGTATCCTCATTCCGACCGGCTTCAGGAAGCGCAGGAGCGGATCGCCGAAGCCGAAGCGTTCGAAGAGGCGAACCGGCACGACAGTGAGAAGGCGTGGCGGGCATATCTGTCCCGGTGGCCGGAAGGCCCGCACGCATCACGGGCCACCGAGCGAGTTGAAGCTCTGTACGCCGAACGGGTCGACCGGCGCTTCGCCGAGGCGATCGAGACCGACACGGTGGAAGGATTCCGAAAATTCGCTGAAGAGTTTCCCGAGTCGGAACGGGCCGCCGAAGCTGCCGAGCTCGCCGGAGAGCTCGAAGCGTGGAAGCAGGCAGCATCGTCCGGCTCCGAGCCGGCACTGAAGGAGTATCTGAACCATTGGCCGCGTGGACGGCACGCTGGAACCGCGGAGGCACGTCTCGGTGAGATCCGCGATCACATGTCGTGGGATGCGGCATGCAGCAGCCGATCTCCCCAAAGTTTCGAGTTGTATCTCCAGGAGTTTCCGGATGGCATCCACAGTGCGACTGCCCGAACGAATCTGGAGGAGGCTCGTGCGTGGGAAGCGGTCGTCGATGGCATCGAAGGTTTACGCTCCTTCCTCGAGTCGTACCCGAGCGGCATGTTCGCCGACGCGGCGACGCAGCGCCTGCGAGAGCTCGAGCATGCGGAAGCGGAAGAGCTGAAGCGGATTCATGAGCTCGAGTCGGCGGGCAGGATCGACGATCTGAAAGAGCGGGTCGCCGCCGAGGGGAGCGCTGCGGTGCTTGCCGCTGCTCGCGATGCGCTCGCGCGCCTCGAGGCCGATTTCGAGCGCAGGGAACGGGAAGCATGGGAGGCGGCGCAGCGGAACACCACCGCAGCAGCGTGGGATCATTACCTGCGAGAGTTTTCCGGCTCCGGCCGCGAGGCAGAGGCCAGGGAGTTTTACCGGGAAGCAGCCGCATTCGAAGAAGCACAGAGCGCAGATCGACTGCAGCAATGGCGTGCTTTCCTCGCACAGTGGCCGAAGGGCCCGCACGCGACAGAGGCGCGAAACGCGCGAGCGGCTCTCGAAGAGAAGGCGCGCGAATCGTCTCCATCCGATCAGACGCAGACCGTCGTGCAGACATTGCCGGTTGCCGAACCGGCGCCGGAAGACGTACAGACGGTGGTAGAGCCTCATCCCGCAACGGACGGGTCGGATCAGGTTCAGACGGTGGTACAGGCATCGCTCGATCGAAAAGCGGAGGCGCGACCTACAGTTCCGGCGGTCACGGGCGAGAGACAGTTCTCGCTCACGCAGCCGGCTTCAGCTCGCACGTCGCAACCGACCCAGGCAGTTCCAGGCCTTGAAAGCAGCAGGACCGAGCAGGTGCCTCTCCCGAGATCGCCTGCGGACATCACCCTGGGAGATCGCTCCGCATTTCCTCTGAAACCCGCCGCGATCGGAGTCGTCGCCCTTCTCTTCGTGATTGCGATCGGGATCGCATTGTGGCAGCTCACCTCTCAGGACGAGATCGCGACTCCGCCGCAGGATCCGGTGGTCGCGACTACGGGCCCGAACCTCGTGATCGACGCGCTACCGTGGGCGAACGTGCTGGCAGTGACCGACGCTGCCGGGAACAACTACCTCGAATCCGCGGACACGACGCCGCTTTCACTGAGCGTTCCCCCCGGGACCTATCGGATTCGAATGAGCAGCCCGGGTGGTGATGGAGAGATCACTCGCGAGATCGAGGTCGGTGAACAGGGAGCGAGGACCGTCGTGGAAGAATTTGAGCCGCCCACTGCCGAGGAGTATTTCGAAAGTTTCGGCCGGCAGTAATTGAGGGGCGGTGTGGGCAGGGACATGCCGTTCGATGCGACGATCACCGTTCCTGTTTGCAGCCGGGGGTGCTATCCAGATCAGAACACGTCATCAGGCGGGTTCAAAGACGTATTCTCGACATCACCGGCATAAGCGAAACAGGAGTTCCCTCGACTCGGACCACGAAAACGGCCCGCCGTGACGGCGGGCCGTGAGGCGAGCCAGGGCAGGCTCCCGGTTCAGAAGCGATAGATCGCCGAAAGCACCAGGCGCTCGCTCGAGAAGTCGCGGTTCTGGTTCACGATCTCGATCCGATCGAGGGTGTTTGGATCATCGTCCGGTTCATCGAAGACGACTCCCAGCACTCCTCTTTCATCTCCGCTCGTGTCGACCCACGCCACGTCGAACTGGATGCTGCCGATCGCGATCCCCGCGCCGAGGGAGTAGCCGTCGAAGCTCGGCTGGCTTTCACCTCCCCAGAAATTCGAAATCTGCTCTTCCTCGAACCAGCCGGCACGGACCGGAAAAAAGACGTTATTTCCGAGAAAAAACACGTACTCGCCGCCGGCACGGATCGCGGTGGAGTCGAACTGCTGTTCGCCGAACGACGGAAATGGCGTCTCGAATCCGTCATCGTCCACAAAGACGCCCTCCGACCAGTTGGACTGGGTGTAATCGGCGGAGAGAGTCAACCGATCGATCGGCCGGAACGCGACGCCGACTCCCCAGGTTTCTGGAATGTCGACCTCACCCGAGGTCGAGAACGAGTCGCTGAATTCCTCTCCGTCGAAAAGGGTGCTGAAGCTGAACGTTTCGTCGGCATCTGCCGTGAACCCGGTATGGTAGACGGCTCCCACGAAGAAGCGGTCGTTCATGTTGTACTGGACGCCGAGATCGTACATGAGTCCGTCGAAATCGAAATCCTGCTCGGAGTTTTCGACGAAAAACGCCGGCGGATTGTCGACATCCGGCTCGAAGATCGTCAATGTCGCCCGAGAGCCGAGAGAGCCGTCCACGTAGTTCACAGTCGCGCCAACATTCAGTCCCCTGACGATCGGCAGCGCGAAGCTGACCGAATATGCATCGACGCTTCCACCTCCGTCGGTCTCGAATCGGGCGGGCGAGCGACTCGTAAACAACACCTCTCCGGTCGCTACATCCGTGAACGTGATGACCTCGGTCCACTCGTTGACCAGATCCGGGAGCGAAAAGATCCGACGATAACTCAACTGCGTGACGACGTTCCGATTGAAGAGCTGTGCCGGCCACGTGGCGGAGGCAAAGTCGATACCGGAGTCGGTGCTGTCGGCGATGTCATCCAACTCAGTGAGATTGGCGGCCAGATCCTCACCAGGCGCGAAGGCGTCGGTGAACAGAAAAGCATAGTCGTAGTCGTAGATCTCCTGGCTATCGATATCAGAGTAGACCAGGGAGACCTCCGGCCTCGTGAGGATCGCGAGACCAGCGGGATTCCAGGAAGCCGCTGTGGCGTCATCGGCGATCGCGATGAATGCTCCGCCCATTCCAAGTGCGCGTGCCCCGGAGCCGAGAATGTTGCTGATCTGCTGCTTTGCAGCTCCACTCTGCCCTGCCTGGCCATAAACCGGGGTGAAGAGTGGAAGGAACAGCAGGATTGCTGCAGATGTGAGGAAAACCTGAACCCTCATCGTTTTCATACTTCGCCTCCGTAAAACGTTGAAACTGCGTTAACCGTTATCTTCGTAGAATCGGATGAATTTGGGGGAGAACTGAGTCCTGCTCGGCGTGACATCCGGCGAGAGCGATCTTGCTTCCTTCACGTTCTGTCGCGCGAGACTCCTGAGATCCGCGTCTCTGCCACCATTGATGAGATACAGCGCGTAACGGGCGGCAGCAAGGAACATCGCCTGATGAAAACGAGCTTCCTCCGATTCGAAGGAAACATTTGCGAGGATCCCGATCACTTTTGCGTAATCACCGTTGAAATAAGCGGCTGCGCCCGATAGAAGCGGTGTGGGCACGGCCGGCACCGGAAGATCCTCGGACGGAAGCTGCTGAATGCCGGACTCGATCGAGCGAGTCAGTTGCTCGATTTGCTGCCGGATCGCGTCGATCTCCGACGCTGATGCCGAATCGCTCAACCGCCCTGCTCTGGAAATCAGTGTCTCCAATTCACCGACGGAGGCGGATAGTGCCTGGGAAAGACCGGTTTCTGGAACGAGTCGTATGGCGGATCGGCCGTTCCGGGCCGCTGCTTCGAGGCGATCCATCGCCGCCTGCCGTGCGGAGGCTGTCGCCGTCCTGGCGCGCCGTTGCTCTTCCTTTCGCGCGTCGATGATTCCCTCGAGCGCGCGAAACTCTTCGATCGCTCGGTTGGCGAGAGTCGCTGCCTCTTCCGCGTTTTCGATCGAACCGGCCCCCGTGCCTTTCTTCGCGACCTGAAGTGCTTCCTGAGAGCTGGTCAGAAGACGCTGTCCCTGCTGCTGGCGTTGCCGCAGATTGCCGTCGAAGAACCCGCTGGTATCGCTCGCGCGGCCCAGCCGGTCGGTCGCCGCTGCCAGCTCCTTTGCCTGCTCGATCACGCTGCTGGCCGTGCTGATCGCCCTGTCGACCCGGACAGGATCGACGACCGGCGGCTTTGGCTCAGGCGCGGGCGGCTTCGGCTCGGGCGCGGGCGGCTTCAGCTCGGGCGCGGGCGGCTTCAGCTCGGGCGCGGGCGGCTTCAGCTCGGGCGCGGGCGGCTCGAGGTCCGGTGGGGGAGTCGCCTGCTCGAGTTTCGAACTGCATTCGTCGGCAAAAGTCTGCATCTGGTTGTAGAGCGATCCCTGTGACTTCACGGCTCCGTTCGCGTCGGCGCGTCTCCACGCGTCGACGGCGCCCTGGCAATCACCGAGGTGATAGTTGGCGAGGCCGAGGTAATAGAAGGGGAGATATACCTCGAAGCGCATCCCGTAGAGCTTGACCCGCTCCCCTTCACCGGGATGTTGAGACGCGGCGTCGCTCATGTGCTTCCTGACTCCCGCCCAGTCTTTGCGATCGAGAGCCTGCATTCCTCTCGAAAAGCTGTCGCGGTAATCGGCGAACAGCGGAAGAGCGAAAGACAGCAGGAACGCGAGAATGACGATCGCGCGTGCGGACGACGAGCTGATTCCGCGCGGGAGAGCCATCTCACTCGAGATCGTGCAGTTCTCTCTCATTGCTCGACAGTTCTCGAGGCGAGGTCCCGCTCGAGAGCCTCCATTTCCACCTGCAGTGGAGACGACTGAGGAAGTTCGCGCAATTTTTTCGAAAGCTCGAGTGCGTCGATCGCGCACGACCAGTTCTGAAGCGAGGCATGGAGTCGAGCGATGTAGAAGTACGGCGTGTAGTCGGTGAACCACATGCCGTACATTCTGCTCTGCAGACGCGGATCCGGCTTCCGATCGGTCGCGTCGATCATGGCGTCGAGCGCCCGCTGCGAATCGCCGCGACGCTCCAGCTCCAGGGCCAGCTCGTAGTGGAAGTACCACGGTGTCGATTGCGACGGGGCGTCGGTCGGGACCGCACATCGTCGAGCGATGGAGGCTCGAACGTTTGCGTACTCCTCCGCGGAAAGCACTGGACTTTTCTTCTCATAGCGGCGGTAGAGCGGCTCGACCGGAGCGGGGCCGCCGAACGAGGAGCGCAGCGCTGACATCAGTGATTCTCCCACCTCACTTCGCTCTGCCACACCCGAGCGTTCCGCGATCAGAAAATGATGGCGCCCTGCTTCAGGATCTCCGCACTGGAGATAGGCTGCTGCGAGATATGCGTGAGGCAGGTAGTCTACGTACAGCCCGGGTTTGACTCTGAGGCGGAGGCTGTCCGCAGGCTGGAGCTCGAGCGCGCGCTCCAGCTTCTCGATGGCTGCACGACCGTTTCCTTGTTCGAACAATCGCACCGCCTCGTCGTAGAGGTCGTACCATTCGGCCCCCGCGAGTGGAAGCGTGAGGAATACGAATATCGAAACCCCAAACAGCGAGTGACTCTTGAGCAACTTACAATCTCCTAAACTGCAGGGTTGATAACCGTCGGAGAATGGCAGGGACAGTTCAGAAAGTCAACGTTCGGATCTGGAGCTTAACTGGTGGTCCGGCTCGGCAGGGGGTTAGGGATCTCGATTGAAAGTACAGTCAGGCAAAGCGAAGCGCCGAGTCTCCGAGAACGGCACGCCCTTCGTCCGCCCCGATCAGATCGCCCGTCTCGTGATCGCTGCATAGAGCGCGAGTCCCATGACGATCGGAACCGCGAAGATCAGGAGCTTCGCCAGCGTCTCGATCCCGGGATTGAACGGGGTGTGAATGTGGAGGTTGAGCGCGATCACCTCGAGGTCGTTCATCATGGCGCCCCCTTTTCCGCGCCGGTAGATCTCGAGGAAATCGCGGTCGTTCGCGAGACCCCAGCCGAAGCGCAGCGTCTGATATGCCGCATAGAAGGCGCAAAAGGCGGCGAGGGGACGCTCGAGCTCGGGATGACGAAGCCCGGCGCCCGTGACACCCATGAAGAGGAAGATCGCGGCGAACGTGATCTCGCCACCGACGCCCGCGGCACCGATCACGGTTTCCCTTCGCCACTCGGAGGTCACGGCGATCAGCCAGAATGCGAGAACGATCGAAAGGCCGATCGCGACGTTCCGGTGAGCCCGCACCCACAGCGTCCGGATCCCCCACGCTGCGAGGCCGAATACGATGAGGGCGAGCACCGGCTGAAAGCCCACCATGTGCGTGATGCCGCCGCCGTAGGCGAAATCGAACGCCGGGATTGCGGGAATCCCCAGAATCCAGGCGACGACCCCATGGCCGAACTCGTGAAAGAGGGTGACCAGCGCCGACATCGCCCAGCTCACGACGGGGAGGTAATTGAAGATGATCGCGACGAGAGCCGCGACGGCGAGCATCCGGTAAGGCGGCGGCTCGGCGGGATGCCTCGCGACAGCAGGGTTGACAACCCGAGCCGCGACGGGGAGTGGCGGAAGCACCGGGGGATGGCCGTCGTCGGGGCGATCGTAGAGCTTGCCGAAGACCACTCCGCAGCGATGGCATTCGGACGCGTCATCGAGCTGCTGAAATCCGCACTTCGGGCACTCCATCCGATCAGTCCCGCGTCAGTTGGCGATACCTGATCCTGTGCGGAACGGCTGCGTCGGTTCCGAGCCTCTCCTTTCGGTCCGCCTCGTATTCGGAGTAGGAACCGTCGAACCAGACGACGCGGCTGTCGCCTTCGAAAGCGAGAATGTGGGTTGCGATCCGGTCGAGGAACCACCGATCGTGACTGATGACGACCGCGCATCCCGCGAACTTCTCGAGAGCTTCCTCGAGCGCGCGCAGTGTATGGACGTCGAGATCGTTGGTCGGCTCGTCGAGCAGGAGGACGTTGGCCTCCTGTTTCAGCATCTTCGCGAGGTGAACGCGGTTGCGCTCTCCGCCCGAAAGTGCCCCGACCTTCTTCTGCTGATCGGAGCCGGAAAAGTTGAACCGTGCGACGTAGGTTCGTGAGTTGACGTCGCGATTGCCGATCTTCATCGTGTCGTGGCCTCCGCTGATCTCTTCCCAGATCGAGCGGCCGGCATCGAGTGTGTCGCGTGACTGGTCGACGTAGCCGAGACGAACCGTCTCGCCAACCGAGAACGTCCCGGAGTCGACCGTCTCCTGCCCGGTGATGAGGCGGAAGAGCGTGGTCTTCCCCGCGCCGTTCGGACCGATCACCCCGACGATTCCCCCCGGAGGCAAAGAGAAGTCGAGGTCGGCGAAGAGAACCCGGTCCCCGAAAGCCTTGCTCACTCCATGCGCTTCGATGACGAGGTCGCCGAGACGGGGGCCGGGAGGGATGTAGATCTCCAGCTCCTTCGCCACTTTCTCGATCTCCTGATTGAGCAGCTCCTCGTAGGAGTTGATGCGCGCCTTCGATTTGGCGTGGCGACCCTTCGGCGACATACGGATCCATTCGAGCTCGCGCTCGAGCGCCTTCTGCCGCTGCGATTCCGATTTCTCCTCGTTTGCGAGCCGCTCCCGTTTCTGTTCGAGCCAGGAGGAGTAGTTGCCTTCCCATGGGATTCCTCGGCCGCGATCGAGCTCGAGGATCCAGCCGGCGACGTTGTCGAGGAAGTATCGATCGTGGGTCACGGCGATGACGGTCCCCTCGTAATCGTGGAGGTGATGCTCCAGCCATGCGACCGACTCGGCGTCCAGATGGTTGGTCGGTTCGTCGAGAAGGAGGATGTCCGGCTTTTTGAGCAGAAGCCTCGAGAGCGCGACGCGGCGGCGTTCGCCCCCGGACAGGACGGAGACTTTCGTATCGCCGGGGGGGCAGCGGAGCGCGTCCATAGCCAGCTCCAGGCGGGAATCGAGATCCCAGCCATCCATCGCTTCGATCCGCTCCTGCACCTCTCCCTGCCGGGCGAGAAGCGCGCTCATTTCATCATCCGACATCGGCTCGGCGAACCTGGCCGAGATCGAGTCGTACTCCTTTAGAAGCGCCGACAGCTCGGCGACACCCTCCTCGACGATCTCTCGGACTGTTTTGTCGTCGTCGAGTGCCGGTTCCTGCTCGAGATGACCGATCGAGTAGCCGGGCGAGAGAACGGTCTCCCCCTCGAACTCGGTCTCGGTTCCGGCGATGATCCGGAGGAGCGTCGATTTTCCGGAGCCGTTGGTTCCCAGCACGCCGATCTTCGCCCCGTAGAAATAGGAGAGGTAGATCGAGTCGAGAACCTTCTTCTGGTCGTAGCGCTTGGAAACGCCGACCATCGAGTAGATCACTTTTCTGTCTTCAGCATTGCTCATGGCGCTACGGTAATCGGGAACACGACAAGGGTATTTCAGCTGCGCCTGGACTCTTCGTCATCGCCGGACGGGCGTGCCTCCGAGATCGCCGGCGTCTCGCTGACCATCACGCGATTGCGCCCGCGCCGCTTCCCTTCGTAAAGTGCCTCGTCGGCCCGGTTGACGCACGATTCGACGGGCTCGGCTCGCGAGCAGACCGCCACGCCAAAGGTGAGCGTCACACGGAGCTCCTTTCCGTCGTAGTAGAAGGGCTCGCTCTCGAAAGATTTCCGGATCCGTTCGGCGGTGAGACGGGCCTGCTCGATGTCGGTGTGCGGCAGGAGAATGAGAAACTCTTCGCCGCCCCACCGGCTCGCCATGTCCTGCTCGCGAAGGTTGGCCGACAGGCGAGCGGCTACATTTCGGAGAACCTCGTCCCCGCAGGCGTGGCCGTGACGATCGTTGAGTCTTTTGAACCTGTCGATGTCGCCCATCAGAACGCCGAACGTGACGCCCGACCGGTCACACCGCTTCCACTCCAGGTCGAGAAGCTCTCTCATGCGCCGGCGGTTGTGCAGCATCGTGAGCATGTCGGTCGATGCAGCCAGCTCCATCGCGGTCTCTGCCTTCACGGATGCCTTCCGGAAAAAGTACGTGATGATGCCGAGCGCCGAGAAGACGATGACCACGTTCAGATAGAAGGCGATCTCGACGACGATGTCCGGCAGCGGAGTGGGGACGTTCCGCATGAGCAGGTAGAGCCCGATGTAAAGTCCGACGATACCGATCGATTGGAGCAGCATCGGCCACCGCGCGATTCGGGTGTTCATCATGGTGAAGGCGAGCATCGGCATCAGATACGTCTGGAATCCGGCATCCCATCCGAAGCACCACGTTGCAAGAGAGGAGTGAGCGATGACCTCCACCGTGATCAGACCGATCGCGGCACCCTGGCCTCCTCGCGCGGTGAGGAGAATCCCGATGAACCAGGCGATCGCGCTGAAGATATTGAAATATCCCAGCGTCGGGATCCCCATCCAGAAAAAGAGCGGAATGAATCCGGTGTGCGCGAGAAACCCCAGCCAGCAGATCGACCTCAGAACCTCGTTGACCCTGTAGTCATCGGACTCAATCGACGGTTCATCGATTTCGGAGACTGTTTCGGTAGGCGCCTGCAAGCGCATCTGAACCCACATGCAGAGTGCCACAGCATGGCCACGCTGGCAAGTCGCCCCTCGGGAAGCAGGCTTCGCCCCGCTCGAAGTATGATCGGCGGATGAGAGCCGTTGCACCCCTGCTGATCTGCCTGGCTGGTTCAGCTGGTCTCGCTCAGGAGCCCCCCCTACCACCTCTGGTCCCGTGGGATGGTCAGACCCGCGAGCTCATCGTTCCGGCCGACGACCCCTGGATTACCCCGTCCGAACGAACCGGGCTGACCGAAACGCCCTCCTACGAGGAGACCGTCGCCTGGCTGGAAAGACTCGTCGCCGCCTCTCCGAAACTCCGGATGGTGACGATCGGGGAGAGCGGGGAGGGGCGCGACATCGTGATGGTGATTGCTTCGAACGAAGGCGCAGGCGATGCCCGGGCGCTCGCGGCCAACCGCCGCCCCACGGTGCTGGTTCACGGCGGGATCCATTCCGGCGAGATCGATGGCAAGGACGCGGGCCTGATGATCCTCCGCGGTCTGACCGTCGCGGGAAACAGCGCACACGGCATCGCTTCGCTTCTCGATCGGGTGAATCTTCTCTTCATCCCGATTCTCAATGTCGACGGTCACGAGCGGTCGTCGAGATTCGGCCGGATCAATCAACGCGGTCCGGTCGAAATGGGGTGGCGGACCAACGCCCGCAACCTCAATCTCAATCGGGATTTCACCAAGCTCGATACCCCCGAAGTGCAGGCTCTGATTCGAACGATCGTCGAGTACGACCCGCACCTCTACATCGATGTTCACGTCACCGACGGCATCGACTACGAGTACGACATCACTTACGGATTCAACGGAACGCACTCGCACTCGCCTCACGGAAACGGCTGGCTCGCCAACGTCCTCCGGCCCGCGGTCGACGCCGCGCTCGCTCGCAGCGGTCACGTTCCGGGCCCTCTCGTCTTTCCAGCCGACGACGACGATCTTTCGGCCGGGATCTTCGAGTGGAATGCTCCACCACGCTTTTCGAACGGATACGGGGATGCACGCCATCTCCCGTCGATCCTCGTCGAGAATCATTCGCTCGACCCGTACGATCAGCGCGTGCTCGGAACCTACGTGTTTCTGCGAGAGGCGCTTCGAATCGCGGGTGAAGAGGGGAGTGCCCTGAGGCGGGCAATCGCCCGCGATCGTGCACTCGACCCGGAATCATTTCCACTCGACTGGGGCTACTCCGAGACTCCCGGGACGATTGACTTCCGCGGCGTTCGGGGCGTGAGGCGCCTGTCAGGCCTTACCGGAGGCCTCTACACCGAGTGGACCGGCGAGCCCGTCATCGTGTCGATCCCGCTCCACCGGGAGATGGTGATCGCGGAGCAGGCCGCCCGGCCGGCCGCGTGGTGGATTCCGGCGGAGTGGTCGGACGTCATCGAGAACCTGCGAGCTCACGGAATCCTCATGGAGCCGGCTTCCGAGGCCGTGGAGCTCGATCTCGAAATGTACAGGCTGGTCGATCCCCGGCTGGCCGAATCAGCTTTCGAGGGCCGCGTCAGGCTGACGACCGGCATTTCACCTCTGATTCGGAAGGAGCGGATGCCCGCCGGTTCGGTCCGCGTCCCCGCGGATCAACCGCTCGCTGACCTCGCAGCGCTGCTGCTGGAACCTCTGTCGGAGGATTCGCTCCTTCAGTGGGGATTTTTCCATTCCATCCTCTCCCGCACGGAGTACATCGAAGCGTACGTGGTCGAGCCGCTGGCCCGGCGGATGATCGAGGAGAGTCCCGAGTTGTACGAGGAGTACCTCGCGGCCCTGGCAGGCGATCCGGAGCTCGCGGGCTCCGTTGCTGCGCGGCGTCGGTGGTTCTACGAGCGCTCGCCATGGATCGATGACCAGCATCTGCTCTATCCGGTCGGACGGGAGCTCCCCTGAGCGGCGCGGCCGGCTATTCCGGAACGCCGTTGCCTCGAAAGCTCGGATTTCGTGAAGGCCAGAGGGTATCGATCATCAACGAGCCCGAAGACTTCATCACCGAAACGCTGGGCGAGCTCCCTGAGGGCATCGGATTTGTGGGAGCCCGAGCCGGTAATATCGACCTCTGCCTCCTCTTTTCAACTTCTGAGGCCCATCTGAGAAAGGCGCTTCCGTCGGTTCGAAAGCGGATCGCCAGCGATGGCGCGGTCTGGGTGTGCTGGCCGAAGAAAGCCTCGGGGCGCGATACGAATCTCAGTTTCGACGTCGTCCAGCGAGTCGGCCTGGCGTGCGGGCTCGTAGACGTCAAGATCTGTGCCGTGGATGCCGTCTGGTCCGGCCTCCGCTTCGTCATCCGGCTCAGGGACCGGTAAGCCTGGAGCCCGACGTGGACCAGCTCGCCGGGTTTTCTTCGAGTTTGCTGCGATTTCGGGAAGAATCAGACGAACGGGCTGGTTACAATAACTGTCTAACAACCCCGAAAAGGCAAGGCTCCGGCGACGGAGCTACGCAAAGTCACAGGGCTGGAATTCTCCAGTCAGCTGGGCTACCGAAGGGTGCGATGTCCTTGGGACCTCCACTCTGACTCGGGAACAAACGAGGAGTAGGGCCCATGAGACATCGAGCTCTCGTCGCACTGTTCGCGCTGTTCACTACGCTTCCCGCGTTCGCATTCGAGCTTTCCGGCTGGATTCCCGCCTGGGACAAAGCCGCGCTCGAGTCCCTGCAGCTTCACGGAGCCATTCTGGACGAGTCGAATCCAGTCTGGTACACGCTGGAAGCCGACGGTTCGATTGATAAGGTCTGGAACGCCGAGAATCCCTCCTGGCGAGCCGCGATGAGCGGCAGCAGACTCCTCCCCACGATCCAGAACTACGGGAACGGGGGCTTTGACGACGAGCGTGTGACGCGGATCATCTCCGATCCGGTCCTGCGGGCACGTCACATCGAGGATCTCGTGGTTCTGGTCGTCCAGAATGCATACGACGGCATCGACATCGATTACGAACGCATACCGGCGAGCTCGCGCGATGACTTTTCGGCTTTCGTCACGGAGTTGGCCCGGGAGCTTCACGCCACGGGAAAGCTTCTCTCCGTGACCGTCCATCCCAAGACGTCAGCCTCGCAGGACTGGCGCGGACCGGGTGGCCAGGACTGGCCGGTGATCGGAGCTGCGGCCGACAGCGTGAAGATCATGGCCTACGACTATCACTGGTCGACCAGTACGGCCGGGGCTCTGTCGCCTCTTTCCTGGGTCACGGATGTCGCACGCTATGCCACCAATTCGATCCCTGCCTCGAAGGTCGTCATGGGGCTGCCGTGGTACGGATACGACTGGCTCGGCAATCGTGGAACCGCTGTGACGTGGAAACAGGCTACCGCGCTGGCGAAGTCGAACAACGTCACCCCCGTGCGCGACGCCGATGGTGAGCTGACGTTCTCCTACGATGGACGCACCGTCTTCTTTCAGGATGCCGAGAGCTATCGTCTGAAGATCAATGCGATCCTGAAAGTGGCGCCCGGTATCGGCGGGATCACGCAGTGGAGGCTCGGTGATGAAGATGCCGCGTCCTGGAACGTGATCCGCGATCTCCGCGGGGAGACGGTCATCGTGGCTGCGCCCGCTCCGGAGTTCGAGCTCCGCGGACTGCGTACGGCCAGGCTCAGCAGCGGGTCGTCGCTGTCGCTCGAGTACGAGGTCGAACGCCTCAACAGCTTCGACGATCCGGTGAACGTGAAGATCACCTCTACTTCGCCGGTCGTCGATGCGCGCCTCGCCCGGACTTTGCTCCATCCGGGAGAGCGTACGGTTCTGACACTCACCGCGGTGGAAGCGGGCTCCGGCTCGATCCGTCTGCAGTTCGAGTCGGAAGGCGTCCGTCGCTATCTCGATCTGGCCGTAACGGTCGAGGCAGATCCTCTGCAGCTTTCGATCGAAGGGCCGTCTAGCGTGAGGCTGAAGAATGGTGAAGCGACGACGCTTCCGTATCGTGTGATCACGAACCGCAAGCCTTCGTCCAGACAGCTTTCCGTCACGATCGCGTCTCCTGAGGCCTTCGATATCGCAACTTCCGAGGATGGGTCCCTCGTGAACACGCAGGTGCACGCGCGGCAGGCGAAGCCGGGTCGCTACGCTCTGACCGTTCGGGTGGAAGCGGAGGGTGTGATCCGCGAGATGGTGACGTTCGTCGAGATCGAGAACACGCGGCGTCGCGGCACACGGCGCTAATCGCAGCAGCTCAGACAGAAGTAGACGTTTCAT
Source organism: Acidobacteriota bacterium (assembly GCA_019347945.1). NCBI lineage: Bacteria > Pseudomonadati > Acidobacteriota > Acidobacteriota bacterium. The sequence goes on from JAHWKK010000010.1 coordinate 117,614, forward strand.
GAATCATTCGGGTTAAGCTGGGGTAAACGTGGACCAGCTCTCGTTCGAATTCACGAATGCCCCGGAAGATGCAGACTCGCTGAGCCGGCGCCGTATCCGTGAGGATCTCGACAAGACCTTCATCGTGGAGGCTTCCGCCGGCACGGGAAAGACCACCATGCTCATCGCCCGGATGGTCGCTCTGGTGGAAACTGGAAACGCGAGAGCGGGTGAGCTTTGTGCGATCACGTTCACAAAGAAGGCCGCGCAGGAGCTGATCTCGAAGTTCCAGGAGGCGCTCGAAGGACGCGCGTCCGAATGTCAGGGCCCGCCGCTCGAACGGATCGAACAGGCCCTCGACGAAAGAAGCTCCGCGTTCATCGGAACGATTCACGCATTTTGCGCGCGGATGCTGCGAGAGCGTCCGGTGGAGGGGGGCGTCCCACCGGATTTCGAGGAGCTCGACGCCGACCAGGGAGCGGCCTTCGACCAGCTCGTCTGGGAGGAGTGGGTCGAAAAGGCGCTGGCTCTTGGCAACGATGACCTCCTCGAGCTCAGACGAGCCGGTATCCGTACGAGCGATCTCACGGGGGCGTTCAACTGGGCCTGTGGCAACCTCGACGTCGTTCTCGAGGAGGTGGACCGACCGAAGCCCGATCTCCTGAAGACCGTTTCGGATCTGCTCACCTGGATCGAGACCATCCCGGCGGTCCTGCCCGCAAGAAGCGATGCGTCACTGGCCAGGGCGATCGAGCAGACCCGAGGGATCGTGAGCGGCGCCGAAAGCATCAGCGATCACGTAGCGGTGCGAGTTCTCTCCCTCTTCGAATCGAGCTCGGTCAACGACGGACCGAAAACGTGGGATGGGGAGTCGGATCTTCGGAAGCGTCTGAACCGGGAGATGGACAAACAGTTGCGCCCCGCCATCCGCCGGGCACTCACCGAATGGAGAGCCTGGCTCTACCCCATGGTCGTCCGCGTGGTTCGACCGGCTGCAGAGCTGGCGGCGACCCGTCGCCGCGAGAGCGGAAAGCTCAGCTTTCACGATCTGCTCATGCTCGCACGCAGGCTGCTCGCCGATCATCCGGAGGTGCGGGAGTTCTTCCGGAAGAAGTATCGCTATTTTCTCGTCGACGAGTTTCAGGATACGGATCCGATCCAGACCGACATTGTCTTTCTGCTCGCGGGCGACCTCTCCGCGTCGCCGGGAAATCTCTTCATCGTCGGCGATCCCAAGCAATCGATTTATCGCTTCCGACGGGCCGACATCGCGCTGTACATGCGGGTTCGCGAACGGATCATCGCTGCCGGAGGCGAAATCCTGCAGCTCACGAAAAGCTTTCGTTCCCTCCCTTCCATCTGCGAGCACGTCAACGAGGTCGGGCGTGACTTTTTCCCCGACGAGCCGACCGACCGGCAGGCTGGTTTCGCCGGGCTCGAATCGAGCCGCGAGGACACGGGTACCCCGGGTGTTTATGGACGGGTGACGAGCGACGAAGAAGCCCCACGTCAGATCGCGAGGCTGATCTTCGACACTCGTTTCGGCAGCGCACCGAAGCTTCGCGTCGGTCCGGCTCCAGCCTGGCGGGATTTTCTCGTTCTCACGTGGGACACACTTCGCATCCAGAAGATCGCCGATGAGCTCGAGGCGCTCGCAATACCGCATCGGGTGACCGGTGGCGACACGTTCCGCGACTCTTCTGAACTTCGGCTCCTCCATCGAATGCTCCAGGCGATGATCGATCCGAACGACGAGGTCGCGCTGCTCGCCTACCTCCGTCTCGTCTGCGGGATCAGCGATGACGATCTGTACAGGCATCGGAAGGCTGGAGGCCGATGGAGCTTCTCGGCGGCGGTTCCGGACGATTCACCCGAAACGATCAGGAGCGCGTTCGAGCTGCTGCTCGGCTTTCACGAAGAGGGTCTCGAGCTCCCTCCGGCCGCCCTGATCGGGAGGGTACTCGACAGGACCGGTCTGCTGAGCGAGACGCTGATCCAGGATCGTTCTTCCACCAGAGCGGGCGTCATTCTGCAGTTCCAGTCATGGGCGCGCGAACTGTCTGCCAACGGAGGAGCGACGCTTCCCGAAATCGTCGACGAGCTCGGACGCCTCCTCGAATCCGATACCGAGATCGCCAGACACGCCCTCGGAGCCGGGAACGAGGATGCCGTCCGGCTGATGAATCTGCATCAGGCAAAGGGGCTCGAGTCGCGGGTGGTCATGCTTGCTCATGTCGACAAGAAGATTCAGACCAAACCCGTCACCGAGGTCGTGACTCGAGATCACGATTCATCGGAGGAGCCACGGGCACGGATCGCCGTCGTTCGGAAGATGGGATACACCAAACGGGCGATCGCCGCACCAGACGGCTGGGATGAATCCGAGCAGAGCGAGCGGGCGTTTCTCGAAGCCGAGCGTCAACGGCTCCTCTACGTCGCTGCGACGCGCGCCCGGGATGTTCTCGTCGTTGAATCGGGCCTCTCTTCCAGGAAAGACATCGTCGGACGATGGAAGGATCTCGTCCCGCCGGACCTCCCCCTCATCGATCCTCCTGAAAAGCTGCCCGACCCGGCGCGAACACCCGATCCGATCGAGCCGGGAGACTGGGGCGCCGTTTCCGGGGAGATCGAACGCTCACGCCGTGCCATGCGGGAGGTCACCCATCCCGACACGTCCGTCACGGCCGGCAGGCACGCAGCGGTTCCAGTTGGTGCGGCCGGGCGCGGCCATCGGTGGGGGAGTGTAGTGCACATGGTGCTCGAGGGGCTTTCGAAGGATCCCGGATCGGATCTCGCGATCCTCGCCAGAAATGCACTGACCGAGGAGGGCCTCGCGAGCTCGCTCGAAGACGAAGTCCTCGAATGGGTCGAGCGCTTTAGAGCTTCCCCCCTCTGGAAGCGGGCGGAGAGGAGCCGACGAAGGTTCGTCGAGGTGCCGATGGCATGGCCGGAGACGCTTCCGGATGGAACGTCCCGGGTGGTGCACGGCGTCATCGATCTCGTGTTTTTCGACGAGGGGCGCTGGACCGTGGTGGACTACAAGACCGACGCGACGGCGGGGCGGCTCGGTGGGCTGATCGAGGCCTATTCTCCGCAAATCCGGGCATACGTCGAAGCCTGGAGCGCGGTCACGGGGGAGAAGGCATCCGGGATGCTCTACTTTCTCGACGGGGCTCTCGAAATCGCGGTCTCCTGAAAAGCTTCCCCGGCTGGCGCCGTCTTTGCGTTCAGAGACACGGGAGCAAAGGAGACCTACCGATGAAACGACTTCCCGTATTGTTGATGGCTGCAGCGCTGGTCATCCCGGCGTTCGCTCAGGAGACCACTGTCAGTGGCGCGGAGCAGGCGCTTGCACGAGCCGAAGCGCGTCTCCAGCTTGCGGCGATGGCTGGTGCCAGGTCCTACGCAAGTGCGCTCTATGACGAGGCAAGGATGCGAGTAGACTACGCCCGCACCAACCTCTCGAGCTCGAACAACGAAACCCGAAACGCTGCGATCCGAGCGGCGGTCGAGGGGTGGAGAGCAGCCGAGGCCGCAGAGGCGAAGGCGAAATGGCTTTCGTCGACCGATCAGATCAGGACTCTCCGCGCGGAGATCGAGCGCCTCGGAGGAAGTGTGCCGGCGATGATGCTGGTCGATGAGCCCTCCGTGACGATTCAGAGGTCCGAGGAATCGAGCGCCAGAATCGCGGATGCCGAAGCGGCATTGAGTCGGGCCAAGGCGCTCGATGCCGAACGCTTCATCGGCGAAGACCTTTTCTATGCAGAAGACATTCTCGACTCGGCCCGAGGCATTGCCAGGAGGCAAAAACAGAGCACGACGGCGAACCACCTCGCCTACATCGCCGAGATGATCGGACGCCGGGGGGAGTATCTCGCGAGGCTGGACACGGTGAGCGATGTGGTGCCCGAGCTTCGCACCGAGCGCGCCGAGCTTCTTCAGGCTGACCTCGACCGGCGGGCTGAACAGATGCAGCGAGAAAGGTATGAATCCGAACGACGTGCCGCTGAGCTCCGCGAGCAACTCGCGCGCGAGCGAAGCCAGCGTGCGGCCGAGGGCGAGGAGCTCGCCCGGCTGCGGCGGCAGCTCCGTGAACAGCAGGAAATCTTCGCGGCGACCCTCAGTGCAGACCGAACGGCACGACTGACTGCCGCGAGGCGTCTCGACGATCTCAGACTTCAATACGAAGCCGCTCTTTCCGACTCAGCGAACCGGGACGCGGGCGAAATCGAAAGGCTTCGGCAGCAGGTCGAGGAACAGCAGCTCCGTCTCGCTCAGCTCCGTTCCCGGGAGATCCAGTCGGAGCGGGCACTGATGAACGAGCTGGATCTACTTCGATCCGAGCTGCAGAGGGAGCGTGCTTCAGGCAACGTCTCCGAGGAAGTCGTTCGCGAACGGGAGCGCTTCATCACGGCTCAGAGCGAGGAGATCGAGAGACTGCGACAGGAGCGCGTCCAGGAAGAGCAGAACCGGCAGCGGGTTCGCGAAGAATACGAGCGTCGCGTGGCGGCCAGCGAATCGCGGCTGCGTGAGGTTCAGCTCGAGGCAGAGCGGCTCGAGAGTGCGGTTGCCCTCGAGAGGGAGCGCGCGGAGGAAGCGGAACGCCAACTTGCCGCGATGCGGGCAGAGATGGAACGACGCGAGACCGAAACCGCTCGATTGGCAGAAGAACGCGCCGCCCGACTGCGTGCGATGGAAGCCCGGCTGTCCGAGCTCGCGGAAACGCGACGCGAGGAGCGCGGCTTCATCGTCACCCTGCCCGGTCTCTACTTCGATACCGGAAGGGCAACGCTCAAGCAGGGAGTAAGGGCAAATCTACAGAAGATCGCCGAGCTCGTAGAGGAGGTGCCCGAAGCAGTCATCGTCGTCGAGGGCCACACGGATTCGGTTGGAAGCGAAGCATCGAATCAGAATCTGTCCGAGCGTCGCGCGGTCGCCGTGAAGGATTTTCTCGTCAGGGAAGGCGTCTCGCCGCTGGCGATCACCACGGTCGGGCGAGGCGAAAACCAGCCGATTGCTTCGAACGATACGGCCTCCGGACGTGCGCAGAACCGTCGCGTCGAGCTCGTCATCTCGATGCGCGACGCCGGTCAGACCCAGTAGGAAGCGGCCGAAACGCGAGCAGCTCGCGGCTCAGGGAGCGCTGGAAGGCGGCGGTAGCACATCGTCGTCACCAGCGCCGTACCCTGAATCCGAGCGATCGGTCCGCAGGAACGCTTCGCCACCGATCCCCGCCATTGGCTTCGTTTCCGGATTGCCTGACGAATCGAGGAACCCCTCAGTTCGCAACTTCGCGCAATCCCTCCTTCTCGGCGGGGATCGGATCATTCGAGCGGTCGAGCCGGACCACGACCCAGCCCGCTTCCCGTCGCTCGACCTCGATGTAAACCGAGCGCCACATACCCTCGACATTCTCTCCCCAGCCGAATCGCCGGTCCGACCAGGCCCGGGGAGGTACGCCCTCCGACTGGAGTTTCGCCTCCACCATGGCAATCACCTCTTCAGGTCCTGTGTGGTCGCATCCCATGCCGCTGGTTCGCATTAAGTCGGAGTCGCGCTATATTAATCCGTCAGGAGGTCAGGATTGGACCCAGCTTCGAACGATCAAACAGCCGCTGACTCGGTTGCCCAGCAGCAGCTCAAGATCGTCACCGACAGACTCAGAGAAGGCGTCGCGGTCCTGAGACAGGGTGACCATGCCCGCGCTCTCCACATCTTCGAGACAGTCTACAAGTCGGAAGATCTTCCCAAACCGGTCACCGGCCTCTCCTATTACGGTCTCTGTCTGTCATCGGTCAATCAACAGCACCGTGCGGGGATTGCGCTCTGCGAGAAGGCCATCCAGGAAAAGCCGAACGACGTTGCTCATTACGCAAATCTCGTCGAGACCTACGAATCGGCCGGGAGGCGCAAGAAGGCGGTCGACTTTCTCGATAGCTCGATCCAGCAGTTCCCGCGCGCCAGGATCCTTCAGGATCTGAAACAGAAACTCGGCAGGCGGAAACGGCCCGTCATTCCCTTTCTTGCCAGGGGTAACGTCGTCAACGTCGTCCTGGGGCACATGCGCCATACCCTCTTCGAAAAGAAAGAAAAGAAGCGCGCCGGCAAATAGCCAGATCTCCAGCTCGCCGCCGGGACCTGGCCTGGACCGACCCGGTGTCGCGCGCCCTAGTCGGCTGTACGCGCCTGCGCCATCGCATCTTCGATCGCGGAAATCGAGCGGGGGATCGAGCTGGTCAACCAGATCGGCGTGGACCGAATCGGACACCAGAATGTCGTCTTCGATCCTCACCCCGATCCCGGCATACTTCCTATGCGCGGGGCGAACTGCTTCGATGAATGCACGATTTTCGGCGGTGTCGGGCAGATGATCGAGTGCATCCGGGCGAATGTAGATGCCGGGCTCGATCGTGAAGACCATCCCTGGCCGGATCTCGGCGTCTCGCCGTCCCGGATCGTGGACGTTGAGACCGAGGTAGTGGGACGTTCCGTGCTTGACCCAGGTCTGGTATTGATCGGATTTCGCGTCGGTGATCAGCCCGAGCTCGAGCAGCCCGCGCTTCATCACTTCGACGGCTGCCGCATGAATCGTTTGAAGCGTCGCTCCCGGCTCGACCGCATCCGCGGCCGCCTTCTGAGCGTCATGAACGATCCGGTAGATCTCCGCCTGAGTCGCGGAGAAAGAACCGTCCGCGGGAACCGTGCGCGTGACGTCGGCAGCATACTGGCCGTACTCCGCCCCGACGTCCACCAGAAGAAGCTCGTCACGCCGGATCTTTCCAGCTGAGGACTCGTAATGAAGGGTCGTCGCGTTCACACCCGATGCGACGATCGACGGAAATGCCCATGATGTGGCATTGAGCTTCCGGAACGTACCTTCGATCTCACCCTCGATCTCGTATTCGTGCTGCGCGTGGGGGAGGGCGGCGAACGCGTTCCGAAGCGCTTCCCCGGTGATGTCGACCGCGTGTCTTATGTATGCCAGCTCGAGAGGCGACTTGATCGACCGCATTTCGATGAGCAGGTCGAACGCGCTTCGGAGATTGAATCCCGACCTCGTTCGCGCCCAGTCCGCTGCGAGATCCTGCTCCCGCCTGTACTCGGGATCGTCCCGGCGGGGGATGAGCAGGAACAGGCTGGCGTTCCCTTCGGCCGCGGCTTCGAAAAGATGCTCGTAGCCGCCGGGCGCATCTTCCGGTGGCGTTGGGCCGAGCGGCGACGCGAGGACGTTTTCGGCAGTGGGGCGATAGGGAACCCGCGACTTCAGCGCCTCGAGAAACGGCTCGAGCTCGGCCGCCTCCCAGATCTCGTCGATGCCGGACAACCTCGACGCGTCGTCTGCGGAGTACATCGCACCGGTCCAGATCTCCCGCTTCGGATCCCGTCGCGGCAGAAACAGAATTTCGGGAGTCCGCGGATGTCCGGGCATAAGTACGAGCGCCGCCCCCGTCTGCTGAAGGCGGGTGAGATAGAAGAAATAGTTTTCCTGCCGGAATTCGTAGTTTACTCTCCCGGAAAACCGGCGTGGCTCGCCGGCGAGGAGCACCAGCACTCCGGACGGACCGATCGCCTCGGCCATTCGAGCCCGTCTCTGCGTGACCTCACGGGCGTAGGATTCGTCGGAGATCTCCGGGGCAGCGAGCGCTACCGGGACCTCAGTCTGCGCGAGACCGCTCGAAGCGTTCAGTAGCATGAAAGCCAGCGGGATGGTGATTGAACGAGCGAGTTTCGCCATTATGGAGCTCCGTGCGTTGCATTCTAGTGGAGAGCGAAAGGGGTCGTGCACCGAACCTGCACGATAGAATGACGGCGGAATGACGAAAAAGAGAGTCGGCATCTACGGATGGGGGTTGGTGGCGCCGAAATCACCCGACATCGAGACATTCGAGAGAAACCTGGAAGAGTCGGGCACCTGGCTCGACCGGTTCGAGGGGTTTGGCCCGTCCAATTTCCTGGTCGGAACGCCGGAGTTCGACTTTACCAGGTATCGAGGCTGGCTGGACGAGAGGTTTCCCCCGTCGAAGTTCTCGCAGCTCGACGAAAAGATGGGGCCGATGACCAAGTACGCGATGGGCTCGTTCATTCAGTCGCTGTCGCAGAATCCGGGGATCGAGGAGTCGCTGCAGGAGATGGGTATCCGATGTCACGTGTACGTCGGAACCGGTCTCGGCGAGGTGAGCGTGCAGCACGAGGCATCGCTTCGCTACGATCGAGTGAGCCGGCGGTGGAATGCGTTCTGGGCCGCGCCGGAGCGATGCCGTGCACTTCGCGAGCACCTGGAAGGAAGCAACGTCGATCCTTCCGCGCCACTCCCTCCGGAAAAATTCCAGCCCGGCTCCGAGGAGTGGATCGACGCAAAGCACGCCTGGGAGCGGCTCTGGGCCGAGCGGAGTGATTCGCTCGCCAGCTACCTGGACGAGGCTGCGCGAATTCAAAGTCAGGTCGTGCCCCCTTCTTCCGGCACGGCGAAACTGGGGACGATCAAGCAGAAGCTGACCGCGATCCGCAAGCTCAACCGCGACTGGGGTTGTCCGGAGGAGCCGTGGAGCGCGGTTTCGCCGAATTACCTCTGGAACATCGCCAACATTCCGGCCTCTCAGATCTCGATGATCGGGAGGATCATGGGGCCGGCAGTCGCGCCGATTGCGGCGTGCGCATCGTTCGGGATCGCGCTCAAGCTCGGATGGAACGCGATCCAGCTCGATCAGGCGGACGCGGTGGTGATCGGGATGACCGATCCTCCTCCGCACCCCGTCACCGTTTCGGCATTCTACAACGCGAATGTCCTGTCGGCAGACCGCGAGGTTTCGAGGCCGATGACCGGTCTGAAGGGAACCCACGTTGCTGGTGGCGCCTGCGTCTGGATCATCGCGGACTCCGAGAAGATGGAAGCGAGAGGATTCACGCCTCTCGGACTCGAGATCCTCGCGGTCGGAATGTCGTCCGACGCTCATCACATCATCACCCCCTCCAAGGATGGACCTCAGCTCGCGATCCGGGATGCGCTCGAGGCCAGCGGCCCGGGAACAATCGCGACATGGGATCTGCACGCGACCGCCACGCCGGGGGATTCGACCGAGATCGCGCATGCGCTGGAGATTCTCCACAGCTCGGTTCTGTTCACGGCACGGAAGGGAACTTTCGGGCACGGCATGTCGGTCGGCGGCGGGTGGGAGCTGACCGCTCAGCATCTCGGAGTTTCACGCGGCCATCTCTTCCCGACGGTGCTGGCCGACGAGGATCTGCACGCCGACGTACGCGAGCAGGCAGCACGCTTCGTCCTCGCCGACGGTTCGGAAATTGCCGGCGGGCTGAGCGGGAAGCTGAGTATGGGAATTGGCGGGGTGAACTCCTGCGTGATCTCGCGTCCCTGGTGATCGTGGTGCAATGAGACTCGAGCACCTCACCACCTCGGAGGAGGACCGCTGGAGGGCGAGCTTCGGACGGCTCAACTGGATCTTCGGCTCGCTGAGGCTCAGCGTGACGCTTCCCGAGATGTCCGGGGGTCGTCCGAGCCTGGAAACGATGCACTTCGGTTACTACCTCCAGCCACTCCACCTGACTGCGATGGAGCGTGAGGACCTCCCGAGACGACTGGTCTGGGCACTGGCGCGACGAAAGCCGACCGTCGACTTTCTGGAGATGATCGGCGCCGGCGTCCGGATCCCTCACGCGTTTCCGCCGGGGTTCACGCTCAATCGCGTCCTCAACCTGGTCGAGGAAGAACTGATCCGATGCGAGGACGAATTGGAGCGAACATAGCCCATCGCTCCGCGTGGGCGGGATGTTTGCTCGTGCGACAGAAAAGAAGGAGGCACACTTGCTCGACATCCCCGTAATCTGCGGCTCGACGCGCGAGGGCCGGAAGACGATTCGCGTCGCGAAGTTCATTCACCGGCAGCTCGCTGACCGCAACGAGGTCACGACTTCCCTGGTCGACCTCGAAGAGCTCGACCTTCCGATGATGAAGGAACGGTTGCGGATGACCGACGATCCACCAGAGGCAGTCCAGGAATGGGGAAGGATCATCGAAAGGGCGGATGGAATCGTCATCACCACTCCCGAGTACAACCACGGCTATCCGGGCGTACTGAAAAACGCGATCGACTATCTTCTCCCCGAATACAGCAGGAAGCCGGTCGGTATCGTCACGGTTTCAGCCGGCATGTTCGGAGGTGTCCGCTGTCTCGAGACTCTCCGGCAGAGCGTATTCGGTTTCGGTGGATTTCCGATCCCCGCCGAGCTTCCGGTCACGAAAGTCGGCGAGAGCTTCTCCGAGGAGGGGCACCCTAACGACGAAGCATGGTTCGGGCGTACCGACCGGTTCCTCGACACGATGATCTGGTTCACCGACGCGATCGCCGCGAAAAAACTCCAGGACTTCGCCGACGAGGAGGAGTGACGGATCGATGATGGAATGGCTTTCTGTTGTCGGAGGGGAGGAAGAGCGCGAAATGAGGATCCGACGTAGCGACGAACGCGGCTTTTTCGATCACGGCTGGCTGAAGACGTTCCACACATTTTCCTTTGCGGATTACTACGATCCGCGATGACGACTCCCATCATTCTGACCCTGACGATCCTGCTGATCACGGTCGGCCTCTTCGTCTGGAATCGTCTCCGGATCGACGTCGTCGGTCTCGTGAGCCTGACTCTGGTGAGCGTCACCGGCCTCGTGACACCGGCGGAGGCGCTGAGCGGTTTTTCGAACGAAGCTGTGCTCACGGTGGCGGGGATGTTCGTTCTTTCCGCGGCTCTTCTTCGAACGGGTCTGGTGGATGCCCTGGGGCGGTGGTTCATGAGAACCGCGGGGGAGAGCGAGCTCCGCGCTCTGGTGGTCGGGCTTGCGATCGTGATCCCGCTCAGTGCATTTCTCAACAATACCCCGATCGTTCTGGTGATGGTGCCCGTCATGCTCACCCTCGCGCGCAAACGGGGCATCGCACCCTCGCGGCTCCTGATGCCGGTTTCGTTCGCGAGCCAGCTCGGAGGGACGACGACACTGATCGGTACGAGCACGAACCTTCTGGTTGCGGGGCTCGCGTTGCAACTCGGACTTCCGCGAATCCGACTTTTCGACATGACTCTGCCAGCGCTGATCATCACGGGGATCGGCGTCGTCTATCTCCTGACCCTGGGACGAAAGCTCCTCCCCACGCGGTCGGTGGGACACGGGCTGATCGAGACCTACGAGCTCCGCGATTACCTCACGACATTGCGTGTCCACGAGGATTCGCCGTTGGCGGGCCGCTCGCTGCGTGACTCGAAATTCGGCGAGAACCTCGGCCTTCAGGTCGTCGCAATCGATCGCGGCGACCAGCGAATTCACGCCGTGCGCGGAGGTATGGTCATCCAGGCCGGCGACCTCCTCCTGGCGAGGGGGAACGTCGGGAACATCGCTCAGCTCAGCGAGGTGGCGCATCTCGAAGTCGTCAAGCCGAAAGACGATCTCCTAATCGAGGAGTCGGTCGAGAAGGAGGAGGAGGTCCGGCTCGTCGAGCTGATCGTGCCTCCTCGCTCTCCGGTCATCGGCCGGACGCTCAAGCAGCTCGCTTTTCGAGCCAGGTACGGCGTCCCGGTCCTCGGAATTCAGCGCCATGGAGTCGTCATCCGGGACCATCTTGCGGACGTCGGCCTTCGTTCGGGCGATACGCTGCTCGTGGAAGCGGCTCCGACCGCGCTGCGCGAGCTTTATGATTCGGACGATCTGGCAGTCATGAGCGCCGTCAATCCCCCGACCCGGCGGACTTCCAAGATGAAAATCGCCAGCCCGATCATGGTCGGAGTCGTCGTTCTCGCGGCCTTCGAGATCCTGCCAATCGTCGTGAGCGTAATGGTCGGCGTCGTCGCCATGTTCCTGACCGGCTGCATCCGTCCAGAAGAGGCATACGAGGATATCGACTGGATGGTTCTGGTTCTGCTCGGTTCGATCATCCCTCTCGGCATCGCGATGCAGAACAGCGGCACTTCGGCTCTGATCGCCGAACAGTTCCTCGCCCTCAGCTCCGGGTTCGGGCCATACGGGGCTCTGGCCGCTTTCTACCTCCTGGCATCGCTGCTGACCGCGGTGATCAGCAACAATGCCGCTGCCGTGGTTCTGACTCCCGTTGCAATTTCGGCCGCCCTCACTCTCGGCGTTTCTCCGATGCCCTTCGTGATCGCCATGATGTTCGCCGCCTCGAACAGCTTCATGACACCCATCGGATATCAGACCAACACGTTCATCTACGCCCCCGGCGGCTATCGCTTTTCCGACTTCGTCCGGGTCGGCGCTCCTTTGAACGTCCTGATGATCATTGCAGCGACATTTGTGATTCCCCGCTTCTTTCCCTTCTGAGGCGTGTCTGACGGTCCAGAGGGTGAGTGGCCTCGATCGGTCTCCAGATCAGAGCCGGGTTCAGCATTTCAGCTGCGCCTCGTTGGCGCGCCAGAGTCCGTGAGAGCTCGAAATTCCGCTGGACGAAGGAGCTTCCGATACCAGTAGAGCCCCACGTCACGGCCGAAAGCCCACGTCCTCATCGGTCCCGAGCTGATCCGATTGATCAGGCGGAACCGGGCGGTTTCCCCTTCGCGGACTCGTCTGCTCAGCTGGTCATCGAAAGCGCGCCTCGCGGCTTCGTAAACTTCGATGTCGATCGCGTTGAGCTCGGCGATTCGATCCCTGTGGCGGGCATCGAGCTCGAAGCCCGGCCTGAAGGTACTCTCGTTCCTCGAGTAATAAAGCGGGAGCGACCAGCTGAAGAGCTCCGAGAACATCAGCACGCTCTGATCGAACTTCTCCTGGAGTCCGAAGGCGGCGACTCTCCCGAACAGGTTTTCCAGCGCCCGCTCGCGAGCCTCGGAAGCTTTCATCCGGTCGAGCCGCTCGGAAGCTGTGATCGAGCCGCGATTGATCAGCATTTTCGTCTGGAGGTTCGAAAGCTCGCCGCCGGATCCGGACAGGAATCGGTCGAGATCGAATGACTCGGGAGGGAAGTCTCGCAGCAGATAGGCGCTCTTTCCTTCCGCGACGTGCTGGCAGAACGACCGGACCCGCGCAATCGGATCCCGGAGAAAGGTGATGATCGAGGCCGCGTCAGGGCCGGGGAGGCCGGTCTCGATCGGGGCGTGGCCCGTGAAAAGCCGGATTGCCTTCCGTTCTGCGGCCCGCATCGACTCGAGACGTGCAGCGTCCGCCGCGACATTCCCGGACAGATCGAAGGTTCGCGCTCGATGATACTGCCGCCCGAGGATGGAGAGAAAGGTCGTCCCCGCCGTCTTCGGGATATGCATGAATCTCAGTGGCCGTTGCGACACGACCGTCAATCTACAACATGGATCGTGGGGGAGGGCGGGGCTGTCGCCCGCTGAAGCGGGCTCGACGATTGAGGGTGCCACGTTACTGTCCCCCGGCTGAAGCCGGGGGCTAAGATCTGGCGCCGCCTTTCGGCGGCTTCGTCAGCTGCGTCGGATTCGAGGTGTATAGGATCTGGCGCCGCCTTTCGGCGGCTCCGTCAGCTTCGTTCAATTCGATCGCACCTGAAACGACCCTCCGGTCTTGTTAGATTCTGTCGCCGGGTGCGCTGTCGCGAAACCGCGCGATGATCGAGTCATTGCCAGCCCCGCGGTCCTCGGGCGACAGAACGTCGAGCCCCTCAAAGATGTTGAATATCGCTAGATCTCCACTTCCGGTCAGCCCGCTCCGCGGGCGGAAGACCTTAGCCCCCGGCTTCAGCCGGGGGTTAGGGGCCGCGTCCCAAAGAATGTCGAGCCCGCTTCAGCGGGCGACAGATCCTGGCCGTGAGCGGTGCCATGGGATCGCCATCATTTCGACCCGATCTTTCCCGAAACTCCTGATTCCATTCCCCGTATGATTGAGTGGAATGTCAGAGAACGCGATCGAAGTCCGAAATCTCGAGAAGGTATATACCGGCGCGCTGGGACGTCAAAAGGTCCGCGCCATCGAGGACATCTCCTTCGAGGTCGCCCGCGGGGAGGTCTTCGGCCTCCTCGGAGCGAACGGCGCCGGAAAGACGACGACCGTCAAGATTCTTCTCGATCTCACACGAGCCACCCGGGGGGAGGCCTACATTCTGGGACAGTCGACGCGAGAGCCCGAAAGTCGCCGGCGCGTCGGTTATCTTCCTGAAGGCCATCGCTTCCCCAGCTATCTGACCGCCCGCGCGACTCTCGGGATCTTCGGAAAGATGTCCGGGATGAGCCCGGGAGAGGTACGCGCGCGGATACCGATCCTTCTCGAGGAAGTCGGCATCGAGCAGTGGGCCGACGTGAAAGTGAAGAAGTTCTCGAAAGGGATGACGCAGCGGCTCGGGCTCGCCACGGCAATGATTCACGATCCCGACGTCCTCTTTCTCGACGAGCCCACAGATGGCGTCGATCCCGTTGGACGCCGTGAGATCCGCGACATTCTGCAGGCCCAGGCCCGCGCCGGAAAGACGATCTTCCTCAACTCGCATCTGCTGTCGGAGATCGAGCTGATGTGTGACCGGGTCGCGATGCTGCGGGGTGGGAGGATCGCTGCCATCGGATCCGTCGCCCAGCTCACCAGCGGCGGCTCGGCATACCGCCTCGTCGCCACTCAGATGGAACGCGTGCCTGATGCTCTCACCGCCGACGGCGCCGAGTACCTCCGCCAGAATGGCCACTTCGTCGTCACCGTGGACGGGGCACAGCATCTCAATCGGCTCATCGACAGGCTTCGATCGAACGAGGTCGAGCTCCTCGAGGTGACACCGATGAAGTCGTCACTCGAAGACGTATTCGTCGACCTGGTCAGGCTGGACAAGATCGGGGCATCCGAGGTGAAACGATGAGACCACTGCTCGCAAATGTCGAGGAGGTGTTCCGGGAAGCCGCGGCGCGGTGGACACTGATCGCGTACTTCATTCTCTCCTCTCTCTTCATTCTTCTCTTCTCGGCGGCGGTGAATCTCGACATCGTCGATGGCGCACTCGCCAGCGTTTCGCTGTTCGGAAACGAGGCGATCGTGGGACCGGACGAGCTCTCTCTCGAGAAGCTGATGATCGGCTTCGAGTCCGGATTCTCCGCGATCATCTTCATCGTCTCGGTCTTTCTCGCGATCTTTGCCACGGCGCATCTCGTCCCCAGACTCCAGGACAAGGGGACGGTCGACCTCTATCTTTCACGTCCGGTCGGTCGTGTACCCGCTCTGCTCTATCGGTACATCGCGGGTCTGCTGCTCGCCGGAATCAACGTCGTCTATCTGATCGGGACGATCTGGCTGGTCCTCGGATGGAAGACGGGAGTGTTTCATCTGCGCTTTCTCGGGAGTGGTCTCGTGATCATGCTCGTGATCGCGATCCTTCTCGCGTTCACGTTTCTCGTCGGCACTGTGACCTCTTCCACGGGCGTCTCGATCATGTCGAGCTACGCGCTCTACTTCATCACCGTGATTCTCTCGGCTCACGACAAGATCGCGGCCGCCGTTTCGTCGGAGGTGACGGCGAACATCATCAACGGGCTGTACTGGACTCTGCCGAAGCTCGTCGAGTTGCAGGGGGCGACCATCGCCCTCGTGGCAGCCGGGCAGGCGCCCGAGGAAGTATCCAAATTTTTGACCCTGTCTCCCTTCATGACCTCATCGGTGTTCGGTGTGGCATGTCTGGCGATCGCATGCGTTCACTTCAGCAGAAAGGAGTTTTGAATGAAACTCACAAAACAACTCGCGCTCGTCGTTCTTCTGGTTGCGGCGGCTCTCCCGCTTCATGCGGGAAATCCTCTCGACCTCGTTCCCGCCGATGCCGTGGTGGTGGCTCACGTCGACGTGGAGAGTCTCGCGTCGAGCCCGCTGACCCGGAGTGCCTTCGAGAAAACCGACTCGATCACGACCGACGGAGAGACGGAAGCCTTTCTGAAGGAAGCAGGGCTCGACCTCCGAAGGGACGTTCGCGAGATCTTTTTCGCGATGACTCCGGCGAAGCACGAAGAAGGAGAAGGCTCGGTTCTTCTGATCGTCGGCGGCACGTTCAGCCCCCAGCGCCTCCAGTCCGCCACGATTCGCAATGGAGAGCTCGAGCTTCGCAGCTGGGCCGGACAGACCTATTTCGTCGGACCGAGCGAGGATGACGAGAGCTTCGCCGTTGCCTACCTCGACTCCTCGACGACGATCATCGGTTCCGAGGAACTGGTCACGGCCGCACTGACGGCAGCCCGTGGCGCCGGTACGGATTTCATGGCCTCCTCACCCCTGGGGCTCGAGATGTCCCGGGTCGACCCGGATGCGACCGCCTGGCTGATCGTCGACGTGCCCCGCGCCCAGAAGCTCGGCGGCGAAGCCTCCGCAAAACTGGCAAACGAGGTCAAGCTCGGCCAGTCGCTCCGGTATGTCTCGACGATCGCTCTCTGGGCGACCGACAGGGGAGGCGAAGCGCTCGAGCTCGCCGGGCTCGCAGTCTCGAGCGACCACGAGACGCTGCTGCTCATCGAAGACAGCCTCCGCGGGATGACCGCGATGTGGCGTCTGGCGGTGCGTGACGAAAAGCCGGAATGGCTTCCCATCATCCGGAGCTTCGACATCGATTCGAACCAGGACAGCGTCTGGATACGAGGAACCGTCCCGGCGGATCTGCTCCCGACGGGCGAAGAGCTCGCGGCGAAGCGCTAGAAAGCTGAATCTGAGGGCTCGGGAGCGAGCGATCGCTTCCGACCCTCGACTTTCGCATCCTCGTGAATCTCCAGACGCCGTGAGCGAACCCCATGCGCCGCCCATCCTACCGTCCCGGTCATCCGAGCGATTGATCGACGCTACGCGCCGCTGAAGCGGAAATGAACGCGAGAGCGCCGGGGAGGGGGTGATTTGGGCCGGCGCTTCGCTGGGCCTGACTGTACTCCTTCCGGAGGTCCCTCACGCCCCGCCCACCGATACTCTGGATCGGAACGTATCCGCAAGCTCGCCGCGTCTGGCTTCGAATGCCGCAGATTACAACGGACCAGACGCCGGCATTTGACGCTTCGACACACATCCTTCCCCGCCTCGGTCGTCCCGAACGGTACGTCGGGATGATGCGGTCACTTCACAGATCTCCCCGCCCCGTCATCCCGAGCGTGCGGTCGGGCGGGGGGCGAGGGATCTCTCATGGAAGTACAGTCAGACCAAGCGGAGCGCTGGCAGTACTGTCAGTTCAACAGGAGGGTTGTTAGGTGCCGGAAGAGGAATCGAGGACCGGCTTAATCCCGGCGTCCAATTACGACGTTTCGAAGAACGCCTCGCTACTTCCTCAACTCGGCTCGATCTTTTCGAGATCCCGGCGAGCTGGGCCGTTGCGAACGCTCCCGAGCGGATCGAATCTCGAGCCGTGGCACGGGCAGTCCCAGCTCGCTTCCGCCTGATTCCACCGAACGTCGCATCCGAGATGAGGGCAGATGGTCGAGAGGAGGTGGAGCGCGCCGGAATCGTCGCGATAGGCGGCCGTCTTCTTCCCGTCCACCTTTACGATTCGACCCTCCCCCTTCGGAATCGCGTCGACCGAGTCCGCTGAGACGTTGACGTTCGTCAGCCGATCGGGAAGAAGGTGACGGGGATACTCCAGATTTCCCGTAATGAACCGTTTCAGCGCTCTCAGTTCGATTCTCTTCGGGCTCAGAAGCTTTTCCATCGGATGGAATTCACCGGTGACGAGACTCGCGATGAGCCGGGCAGAAGTCGTACCCATCGTGAACCCCTGACCTGCGTAGCCAGTCGCCACGAAAACGTGCTCCGCTCCGGGGTTGCGCCCGGCGTACGGCAGCCCATCCGGAGTTTCGATCACCTGGCCCGACCACTGATGCGTCATTCGCCGTTCGCCGAAGCGCTCGGTCGCGTAACGGTGGAGGTTCTCGAAATGGACAGCGGTCTCGGTCTCGGTTCCCGTCCGGTGATCCTCACCGCCGACGATCAGAAAACGTCCCTCCGAGGTCTCCTGGGTCCTGATGTAGTGGTAGGGCGACATTGTGTCGAAGAACAGTCCGGCGGGATCGTCGTTCGAGGCGGGAAGCGCGATCGCATACGTCCGGTAAGCGTACAGCCGCGTCTGGAGCAGGATACGGTTGATCACCGGAACGTTGGTCGCGACGACGACGTCGGTCGCTTCGATCCGGCCACCGTTGTCGAGCTCGACGAAGCACGGGCGGCCGTCCTCCACCTTCACGACCTTCGAGTCCCCGAACAAACGGCAACCATTTTTCCGAAGGTCCGCGATCAGCGCATGGAGAAACTCCAGGGGATGAAACTTCCCCTGGTCGTGATACTGAACCGCGCCGCGGTTGCCGAAGGGAAGGGGAGCGCGTTCAACGAAACTGCATCGGAGCCCCGCCTCCTCGGAGGCCGCGTGCTCCCGGCGAAGCGACTCCACGTCATCCTCAGATTCCGTATACAGCCAGCCGTCGACGCGCTCGAAGCGGCCCGCTCCGAGGCTTCGGCTGCGGCGTTCGAGCCAGTCGATCGCAGATTCGCTCGCGCTTGCGATGAGGGAGGCGGCTTCACGCGAGATCTTCCTCGAAATCGTGTCGTAGCCTCGATCGAAAGCGGAGGTGAGATGGGCGGTCGTGTGGCCGCTCTCGCCGGCGCCCGGGCGAAGCATGTCGACCACGATGACCTTCTTTCCGGCCGCGGTCAGAAGATCTGCAGCGGCAAGGCCGGTGATCCCGCCACCGACGATGACGACGTCGGCCGAGTCATGCCCTTCGAACCGCGTAAATGCCGGACTTTCTGTACTCGAGAACCAGAGCGACCTGCTCATCGGCGGCGTATCCTCCCGCCCGCCGGTTGTGCAAGGAGCGCTCCCTCCGGTTCAGGACTCCGTCATCGCCTCGAAGAGCCGCTCCACATCTTCGCGACGGCACAGCTCGGTGCCGGGAGTCATCACTGCTGCGGCGCCGGCTGCGACTCCGAATCTTGCCGCATCATCGATGGTCATCTCCCGGGCGAGACCGAGGACGAGTCCGGCAACGGTGCTGTCTCCGGCTCCGACGGTGCTGACGATCCTCACCGTGGGAGCCGTGATCCTCTGCTGGCCATCGGGCGTGACGAGAATGGCTCCCGCCCTTCCGAGCGAGATCAGGAGATTCCCGACCTGACCTCCATCGACGAGCTCGCGTGCGGCCGCCTCGATCGAAGGGCCCTCGAGACCCTCGTCGCCGACCAGCGAGCGAAACTCTCCCAGGTTCGGCTTCAGAAACCACGCTCCGCGCCCGAGGGCATGCCTGAGGGCATCCCCCGAGGTGTCCACGATGGTCCGGGCGCCGATGGCAGATCCGGCTTCGGCAAGCCTGCCATAGAAGTCCGCCGGTATTCCGGGCGGAAGGCTGCCGCTCGCAACGATGTAATCGGGTACAGGCTCGAACATTCCGATTCGTTCGAGAAGCGATTCCGCCTCCGCGGATTCGAAACGCGCTCCGGGAAGAATGAACCGATACTGCTGCTCGCCGGCCTGATCGAATACGTGAAAGTTCTCTCGTGTCTCTCCGGCGACCCTGATGGCGAGGGACTCGATTCCTTCACGGTCGATCAGCTCCCCCAGCGCTTCTCCGTTCCTTCCACCGGCCGCGAACATCGCGGTCGCCCGGCCACCCAGCTTGTGAACCGCCCGAGCGACGTTGATCCCTCCGCCGCCAGCTTCCATGAGCGGCTCGGCACATCGATTCTTCCGCTCCGGACGAACATGAGCCGCCTCGGTATGGATATCGACCGCGGGGTTCAGTGTCAGCGTGAGAATGGTCTTGCTCTGCATGGAGTAAGTTCAGAAGCAGTCAAGATCCGTACCGGACGGCGTCATCCCCGCCGGGGAGAGCAATCCGACAGGCGTGGGAGAAGCCTCCGCCATGCGAGGCTCACGTGGGGGTCGGCTCTCCAGAGCCGACTCGCGGGGGGCTCCAGCTCCCCGCAAGCCGGATACGCCGCAGATCGATTGTCGTGAACGCTGAACCTTTCGAGTTTACCCGCGTTGAATGCGTGGGGTCTTCCTGGCGGGAGCATGCTTGCGGAGCCCTCCGCGAGTCGGGGCTGGAGCCCCGACCCCCTGGAGCTCGGCGTGATCCGACGAAGAAGCCAGAATGATCGGCGCACTCACGTGACGGGCTTCGCCTGAAACGGGATAATCTGCGCCGGTCGGTCCCGCGCCGGGCTCGACCCCGCTCGAATGCAGCCATCCGAATCCCAGAACGTGACCTCGGCAGCGCCCGGACCGATCGTCGGGACGCGTCGGCAGCCTCGAGCCGTCGTGGCACTGCTTCTCCTCGCCATCCTGACGACATGGATCTCTCCATTCACCCGCGAGCTTCTCATCGGCGACGAAACAAAATACACACGCGTACTCCACGAGACCCTCGAATCGGGCGGCTGGATGGTGCTCCGCCTCGGAGGTGAGCCCTACGCACACAAGCCGCCCGTCCATTTCTGGATGCTCGGCGTTCTTTCGTTCACCTTCGGACAGGAATCGATTTTCACCTTTGTCCTCCCCTCGCTCGTCGCATTCATCCTGACGATTGTCGTCATCGGGAAGGCGACGGCCTCGATTACGGGGGGAAGAGGGGCGGTCGCCACGGCAGTCTTCGCGTCCTTCTGGCTCGCCTGGGTTCTCGCCCAAACGGCGCGCATGGATCACAGCTTCACGTTGCTCATCACGCTCGGTGCGATCGCGATCTTCGGGGCGCTCCATCGTGGCTGGCGGTGGGGCCTCATCGTGGCCGCCGTCTGCGGCGGCCTCGCGATCCTCGTCAAGGGACCGATGGCCGGCATCATTCTGATCTTTCTCTACGGGCTCGAATCGATCCGGCTGCGACGAAGACCGCGGCGAATCGCCGCCGGGGCGCTCCTGATCCTGATCGTGATCCCATTGCTCTGGCTCATCCCTGCGATCACCATCGGCGGGGCCGGCTACGGTGAAGATCTCCTCGTCAAACAGAGCCTCGGGCGGGCATTCGGCTCGTGGGTGCACGCCTCGCCGCCGTGGTTCTACATTCTCCACTTTCCGATCGACTTCATGCCGTGGTTCCCGCTCGTCGGCGCCGGACTCTGGAACGCCTGGCGAGTGCGACGAGAAGATTCCGGCGGGGGCTTCCTCCTTTCATGGTTCGCAGCCGTCTTCGTGCCCTACTCGGTGATCAGCGGAAAGCTCGACGTCTACATGCTTCCGGCGCTCGTTCCTGCGGCGATGCTGGTGGAGAGGGAAGTGCGGGCGCTCGGCGCACGAGCGCGCAACTGGATGCTCGGCGTTGCGTGCGTTTTGTTCGCGCTCTTCGTGATCGTGACCGTGGGAGTTCCGTTCCTCCCTCGCTCGAATCCCGATTTTGCGGACATCTCCAGACTCCTCCCGGGATGGATCTGGGCGGGCACCGGTTCTGTGGTTCTCCTCATCCTCGCTGCCACATGGCGGACGAGCTCGATCCCGCGGTTTCTCCTCGGAATCGGCGCGATCGCGATCGTCCCCCTGATCGCCCTGACATTGTTCGGAGCCCCTGCGCTCAACGAGACCTCGTCAACCCGGCCGCTGATCTCCGAGCTCGAATCGACGGGCGTCGAGCCGGATCGGATTGCGCTCTACTGGACGCCGCATCTATGGGCGAAGGGGATGAACCCCGACTTTCACCGCGTGCGCTACGCAGCACCCTCCGAGCTCGAGTCACCTCCCGAGATCGTGGCGGTGCGGCGGGATCATGCTGACGAGATCGCCGCGGCGCTCGCCGCCTATGATGAAATCTCTACCATCCGTCTCGACTCGAAGGAGATCGATGTCTATCGCCGGCGCTGAGAAGAGCGAGGCTGAGGTCGTCGATGGCAGAGCTACGGCGGAACCATCGGGGGAATCGGTCGCGCTGCTGGCGATTTCGATCTGGTTCTTCGCGACGATCGTCCTCTCGGCGTTCTGGCCGGCACCGGCAATCGCGATCAACGATGCCCTGTTCGGCGCTGAGATCGTTGTGGACGAGCATTCCTTCTTCGGGAGAGAGCCTCTTCAGTGGGACGCGCTGATGTGGTTTCTGATCGGCCTTCCTTTCATTGTCGTTCTCCACGGACGTACCAGGCACGCGGCGGAGACTTTCCGCCGTTTCCGCTCGGAGATGACGGGTTGGTGGCCGCGGGTGAAGGCGCGGGTGCGCCACATCGGGGTCGCGAGATTTCTCGTCGTTTTCGTCTCGGGCTGTGGACTTCTCGCGCTCGTCTGGGCCATCGGCGACGCGTTCATCGTCGCCTGGTTGTCCTCCGTCCCTGAGAGGCTTTCGAACTTCGCGACGCGACCACTGAACCGCCTTGGGGACGGGCTCCTGATGACGGTTTGCGTTCTTTTCATCGGGGTCGCTGGCGCGGCATTCGGGCGGCTCAGGTGGATGTTCGAAGCGGTCGCCATCGCGATCACTGCCTCGGTCAGCGGCGTACTGCTCTCGACGCTCAAGCCGGTCGTGGGGCGGGTCAGACCAGAGCTCTGGACGAGTCCGTTCGATTTCGCGCCGGGCGGCGATTCGTTTCCGAGTGGCCATTCACTCTACGCCGCGGCGTTCGGCGTGACACTGCTGCTCGCCCGCGTACATGGCCGCCTTCGGTGGATCCTCGCCGGATTCGTGATGCTGATTCCGCTCGCCCGGATCGTCAACTTCCGCCACTGGCCATCGGACGCGCTCGGCTCGATCCTCCTGGTGTGTCTCGTCGCCTGGATCGTGGTTCCGGCGACGATGCAGGGGAAAGCGATTGAGAATGCGCCGACTCTCTCAGAGTGAATTCTCGGACGAGGAGCAGTCCAGCTTCCGCTTGCAGACTCACCAGTTCAGCTCGAAAATGCAGGCTTTATCGCGAAGAGTCTGGCAGGACGTCTCCGCGACGCTTCCGTCGGGGGCGCCGTGGAGCTCGAGCACCTTTTCGTAATAGCCGAGCGCGCTCTCGCAATAGACCGGGCTGAAGCAGGGATAGTCGGAGTGGATCATGCGCGCCGAGGTCTGGCCGTGCTCTTCGAACGAGACGCGGCCAAAATCCTGGAACTGGCTGTTGAGCGGAGCAGAGCGGATGAAGTAGGTGTGAAGGTCGTCCTGGCGAAACACCTTGTACGTCGAGGTCAGAGCACTCGCCGCGGAGTAGCTGCCAAAGCGGCGAATCCATTCGATGCGTCCCTCGCCGAACCGCTTGCTCGCGGCTCGGTCGAGCTCGATCAGGACCTCGAAGGGATACCACTGGGAGGCGAGAATCGGAGTAACTGCGGAGCCGAGCCCGCGGGGAAGGTGAGCCAGGAGGTCGTCGAGCTCTTCCTGGCCGTACTCCTCGATGATCAGATTGACGTGACTTCGAAGCATCACGCCCTTGACGTTTCCACCTTCGAGCTGCTCCACCGCCGCTGACCGATCCGGTGAATGAATCGCCATCTCGACAAGACTGCTTGCGGCATCGTTGCCAGCCTGCGGACCATTCTCGGACGGTCGGGCGGGGGACGAAGGGAGGGAACGGGAACCGTCGGACACGTCGGATACGTCGGACGGCGCAATTCCGAGGATCGGGGTCGGGGGTTGAAATGGGAAATTAAAAACCGCGGAAGGGGGGTTCCGCCCGATTGCCGGGGGTTAATTACAACGTCAACACCCACCCCCCCCCCCGCAAATGGGGGGCGGGTGGGGGCCCGCCCCCCCGGTGTATTAACCACCATCCCGGTCCGGCAAACACCCAGGGGGGCCGGTGAACCTGGGGC